>JBARUR010000315.1:0-14408 GCA_049645845.1 Desulforhopalus sp.
GTAAACTGGATACCGACACGCTGCGGCTGGCCCGTCTTGGTTCTCACAGCCAACTATTTAGATGAGATTGGCTCTCAGTAAGCGAAACCCTTATGTATCTTTTTCGTTCCATTGCGCCTCAAACCCCATAAACAAGGGGAACATTAGACACCCATTAGACAAAATAGATTATTTTGTCTAATGAGCGACGAAGACATGCAGATCAGGATCAAGGCATGGTCGCAGTGGCAAGCGTGCGTAGAAATGGGAGGTAGTCAATCTCCAGCGGGCGGCAGGATCTTGACGACCGGCATAAAGGTGGCGTGAACATGGTCTTGGTTTTCGCGTGGAACGTGGGAACCTGTCGTTCCGATACTAAGGGAAAAATCCAAATGGTGGACCCATTAGGATGAGAGTACCGATGCGGAGCACAGGAGCGGATTACCCCGTAGTAGTTATGAAGTCTCTGTAATGGAGGTGGAGCGAAGGGGATAACATGTCTGAAGTTACTTATTGGTCAACCAGAAATGGGAGAAACCTTTTAGTAATGCAAACCATACTGAGTGGGGACATGAAGAGCCGTATGACATGAGAATGTCACGTACGGTTCCGTGAGAGCCTGGGGGTGAGATTCCCCCGGGCTACTCGACTCTGAACTTCTATTTAATGTCTCAACCCAATCGCGAATTGCTACTTGGATTGTGAGGAAAAAATACATGATACCCCATGTTCAGAATGAGTATGATTCAGCACAATGAGCTTTCAAAACTCAAAAAGCCGATGTTCGTTGGACTATGGCTTTGTTGTAATCGCTGCTTATCCTAAACGAGTATTCTCGTGATTGTTCTATCCGAATTGGCGTTTCTACAAATTGTTCAAGCCCAAAGTTAGGTCTCGATTGAACTCCAAGCAAATACTCTCCAGGGTCCAAAATTAATTGTAATTTTTCTGATGGACGAAACCCTGCAATTTCTTCACCATTGATATAAAGGTAGATTGTTACACCCACTCCGTATAATCCCGAATCTCTTACGAAAATAAGAGTTGATGTAGCTGTATTTATCTTTGAAGCCAGGTATTTGTTGTTTATGATTCTCTCATTGGGAACAGGCATTGCTTGTTGAGGTGTTACAACCGTCGTAGCACATCCCAATAAATACAGGTTGAACAGCAAACATAATATTGTGATAGTGATTCTGGTTTTAGCCATTTCCTGTTTCTCCTTCATAATAAATAGTCATATTACAGAAAGAATCGTACAAGTTAAATGGGAGACATACGAAAGTAAGGCGTAATATTTGTCAGTGTTCTCACACTATTTCCAATCAGTATTCCAGGTCCATAGGAGATATCTGAACTATGAGAACATGAAAATAACTGGTTTATATATCCAGTGTATTTTGATGTTGTGCTATAAAGCAAGCCCTTAACTGAGCCCAGGATTTTTTACAAGTCGAACGGGTACTTCCTTGATTTGCCGTCTACGAACTCGCCACTGATAAAGCCTACATTTCTCAGTCTTGACTGAATGCCATCTTTTAAGTAAGTGCCGAGCAAGGTAATCAACTGCCCTTCTGTAACCAATGGATTCTGGATGATGTTTTCTTGTGTGATCCTGATAATGTTTTTGTCTTTGCCGGTGGCTGCGAAAGTAACTGGAAAACCCTCTGCCTTGTACTTCCCAGTCAGTTCTTTTGCAATCTTCGTTCTCGTCTCACCGCCGCCAGCATACGCACTTGTAAAATTGGAAAAGGCAAGAAGCGCCACAATCAGTAATGTTAAAAGTGTTCTCATTCCCGTCCTCCTTTGGTCTTTGCCTTAGTTTGGCACCCAACGAAAAAATCACCAGTCGATCTGTTTCAATTTGTTATTACAAGAGCCAAGAGCAGACCTGATTCTTTACTCCCTACACTCAGGTTTCATAGTTCTGCCCCAAACCCCCGCGCTTCAAGTACAATACTCGAAATTAACTGAAAGTAGCAGTAGCAGACAGGAGAATTCTCAAAATGGAAAACAATCATATTCAAGACCTGACTCGCTTAACTTAAGGCACCTCCAACAAATTTCTTTGTTCCGAGCTTCCAGAGGGAATCAATGTTGCTCAAGTATAATTGTACACGATGCTCCTCAGCGGCAATGATATCCTTAGGATTATTCTGATGCGGATTACCCGGAGACCTGTCAAACATACCGACTTCTGAAATCCACGAATCAGATTCAAGATTATCGGCAATGCGTTTAATACGTTCCTCGTAATCCAGTATTACCTCTTCAGAACCATGAAAATAGAATTTTGCAGCAACGATAACTGTGAGAACAGCCTTTCTTTCTCCGATAAATTGAACTGGCGATAGCAATCCCTCCATATACAGTTGTTCAATTATTTGGATAACTCTCGTGTCATGATCTTCATCCCAGATAACTGCAAAATCATGAATTTCTGCTTGTGAGAGGGGGGTTCGTGTAACATTTAACCACTCAGCACACCTTAGGATGGAATAATGTGTGCCGCGTCCGAGATTACCAACTGGCGAAGGTTCATCATAAATAGTTGAAAATAGAGTTGAGTAACGTTCAAGTGATGTTTGCATAATATTACTCCAATTTCGTTGAGGTTTCGTGGCTTCCGCCACCGCACATCAGCTTTCGGCTGTGCGCTCGGTTTCATGGTTTGACCATTATTCCGTGTCGTCCAAAAAAAAGAACATTCTCACATGAGGCTCCTCGCACCGAAAATTTAACCAACAATGCTAAAAGTCTTTCGTCTCTGCTTCATAAAACTGCTTCTTAAAAGTCCAGATATTTCCAACAGATCATAACCGACAGAAGCGGTGACCGACAGAAGATTTTTCTCGCCATCTCTCCGAGAGAGCTGGAAGCGGTTTTATATTTCGGTCAATCTATTTCCAACCAACATTAGACAAAACAAATTATTTTGTCTAATGTTGGAAATCGGCCCCTAGGATCTACGCGGTTTTGCGCCCTGCTCTTTCACCCAAACATTAGACAAAATGATGAACGAACGAAAACACCTGGTTTCTGCAGAAGTTGATAAGCTGATTGTCGCCACCAAAGGCAGCCGGAACGAAGCCCGCGACCGTTGCCTGCTTTTGCTGATGTTCCGGCATGGGTTGCGCGTGTCGGAAGCCTGCGGGCTGCAATTGTCCCAGGTGGACATTGAAAGCCGCATATTGCACGTGCAGCGGCTTAAAAAAGGACTGTCAACCACGCATCCCCTACGCACTGATGAGCTGCGAACCATTAAAGCCTGGCTTGTTGAACGAAAGAGATTGAAACCGGAGGGAGATGCTTTTTTTGTGAGTGAGAGGAGGACTCCATTAAACCGCAAGACGGCCTGGCTCGCGATCCGCACCTATGGCGAAAAAGCTGAACTGTCCGTGTCTGCTCATCCGCACATGCTACGCCATGCTTGCGGTTTTGCCCTGGCTGACCAAGGGGCCGATACGCGGCTTATTCAGGATTATCTTGGCCACAGGAATATTCAGCACACGGTCATATATACTGCCACCAATCCGGCGAGGTTTGAAAAGCTTTGGCGTTAGTTCTTTTTTTATGAGGTCTCTTCAGAAAACGGGGGGAAATCGGTACTCTAAGGGAATAACTGTCTAATGGCAAGGAATTGTATAACCCAAACAGCTGGTTCGTAGAAGACAGAGGTGACGTTTATTATCTATGAATTGCGTTCTGTTTCTCTGAGGGGCAGTTTTATTCTAAATGCCGCTCCTTTGCCGGGATTACTGTTCACTTCAAGGATACCTTTATGCTTTTTAATGATGCCATAACTGATGGACAACCCGAGTCCGGTTCCTTTGACCTCCGGCTTGGTTGAGAAAAACGGTTGAAAGATGTTGAACTTGTTTGCCGGATCAATTCCCACGCCGGTATCTTTAATACAAAGGGATACATAGGAAGGATCGGATTCGGTCCTGATGCTGATTTTTCCGCCGCCTTCGCACGCATCAATTGCGTTGTTGAAAATGTTCATGACGACCTGTTTAATCTGATCGGCAACCGCATAAAAAATAGGTATGTCCTCACCATAATGTTTATCGACAACAATATTGCTGGTGGCGAACTTTTTTTTGTAGAGCAGCAGAACGTTGTCCAGAGTGTCATGCAGGTTGATGGGGGCACGTATTCCCGACGACGGACGGTTGAAGTCCTGCAGTGATTGAAGCAAGGTTCGCATGCGCAGGCATTCATTGAGGGCTATCTCCATTAATTCCGCGTCTTCGGGTTCAAGTATAGCACGCTTCCGAACTCCTTTGACCACATTGAGGATACCTTGAAGGGGATTGTTAAGCTCATGGGCAATCGAGGCCGCCAGGGAGCCTATAGCCGCAAGTTTTTCGGAATGAAGCAACTGACTCTGTGCCTGCTCTAGTTTAAGCGTGCGTTGTTGCACACGCTGCTCAAGCTCCTCATTCAAGGCACCAACTGCATGTCTGGCCTGAACAAGTTCGGTGATGTCGGACATGGCCAGAAAAATCTGTTCGGATACTCCTTCTACGAAGGATCTTGGAGCACTCCTTAGCTGTACGTGACGAGCATAGCCCTTGCCGGTTTTCAGCCTCAGACAGCAGGATTGCTGTCTGTCCGATTCCTTCAGGTTCTGTTGATGCAGGTAGTAAATATCCTGATCGTCAAAATGGACAAAGAGAGAAAACTTCTGCTTGCGAAGATCCAATATATTCATGTCCAGCAGATGAGCAGCTTTATGATTCGCTTCGATTATATATCCATCCTTGTCGATAGTCAGGTAGCCTATTGGAGCAAAAGAGTACAATTCGTTATACTTCAGGCGAGCAGTTTCCAGTTTCACCTGCGATTCACGCAGTTCTTCGTTTTGCAGTTCGAGTTGAATCAGGGAATCCTCATCTCGATGGATGTTGAGAACTTTTAGTGTCTTTTGGCGTAGATCGAAATATTTTTTGTCAGCTTTATCCATCCCCTTGCCTCCACCGACGGCACAGTGTTTTTTTTGTTGCTGTAGATATAGGTGCTGCAGAAACTTCACATAAAACCAGGCACTCTTCATTTTTTATACGTTTTTCTTCAGCTTGATCTACAAATATAACCATCTTCCGGATGTGATAATGATAGCCACCCCTGGACGAACTCCTTTATTGAAGCTCAAGTCGAAGTGCCGCCAATCCGGCGAGATTCAAAAAATTATGGGAATGATTATTTTCAATTATCCCAGAATGTCTTGAATAATCAAATTGAGGGTCTGAATATCTTCTTTTTGAAGACTACCAAGTTGTTTGAGAACCAGAGTGTTTTCAATGGTGGCGAGAATTGGTTTGAATACAGAAGGCTTGATTAATCCTGCTTTTTGCCAGTCATTAACCAGAATTTCGCCCAACTTATCCACCTGGTGTAAGCGGCTTGTGATGGCCATAATGATGAGATCGGCTCGTCCTATGTTATATTTCTTAGAACTTACAACCACCGCTGGCCTTTTCTTTGTGTTTGTTTGATCAGTAAAAGGAAATGGAACTAAGATGATATCCCCGAAATTATAGGTTGTCATATTCGTCATCTTCCGGGTTGTCCCATACTTTTTGGAAAGATTTTTCAGAAAGCTTTCCTGCCGCCCTGACCAGACCGTCTATCTCCTCACGATGACTTAGAAACTCGACAAAATCATCAATAACTGCAATTTTTTCCGGAGGTAGCCTTCGGATCTTGTTAAAAAGTTCTTTGTGCTGTTGTTTCTGCATATTCTCCCCTCTTTCTTTAAAAACAGAAATACAGATTTAAAGATTTCCGTATTTCTTCAATAACAGTTCGCGTACTTCATCTGCGATCTTGGTACCGCGCATTGCACACTTTGTTTTGATTGTTCGGTGTAGGCTTTCCGGCACGTCAATAGTTAAACGTTTCATCTTCTCAACCTTGTTGGAGACCGTGCGATTTTCCACCCACTTATCGGCAGTCTCCATTGTGTTTTTAGCGGTAGGTTTAGCACCTATAGAAACTTTTTTGTTATTCATTTTAACAACTCCATCAGCTCGGCTGCGACAGCCTTTATTTCGACTGCTGCAGGCCCTTCGTTTATTTCATAAACAGCTTTGCCTTGGGCTGCAGCCTCAGCAAAAATTACCCGCTGGGCTATGGTTGCAACCAGGACCGGTATTGAATAGGTAGCAAGAGCCTCGATCACATCCCTTCCAATAGCCGTGTTTGTAATTTTACGATTAACTACAAAAGCTGATTTAAGGTTTTCTTTGTAAATACTGGCTTCACCGATGAGTTTCACTATTTCGTCAGCCGCCCAAATATCGTAAGGACTAGGCTGCACCGGGATCAGTACGAAGTCAGCAGCCATGATAGCCGACCTAGCTAGGTCGGTAACCCGGGCAGGTCCATCGATTATTACATGATCGAACCCTTTGCCAATTTGTTTAATTTCTTTATGCACGGTTGGCCTAGGCAGACCAACCACAGAAAAGAGAGGTTCGGTTTCACGGGCGGCTGCCCAATCAAGAGCGCTACCTTGAGGATCGGCATCGATCAACAGAATACGTGCTCCGGTCCGAGCCAAACAAGCCGCCAGATTTACACTGAGCGTCGTCTTGCCGACGCCTCCCTTTTGGTTCAAAACTCCAATAATCATATTGCCATCCTTGTGCGCTTTTGTGTTTCTGTATTTTTACAGAAAATCGTATTTAAGGCAAGGGGTTCTGTTTGTTTTTATTCTGTTCTGGCTTGCCCAATTTTCCAAGCGGTAGGAATAGAATAGGGGGCGTTGATGCTGGACTTTTAATGTTCCTGCTCCCTCTGGTTCACTCCTGGGGAATTTTTTTTAAAACAGTCAGCCTGCTCACAACATTGTCTATCGTGCCAGCCGAGCCGATGGCTCAGCATGTCACGCAGGCGGGGGAGGTTAATTATCCAACTCTTTCTTACAACTTCGCCGGGATCATCCAATTTATCGCCCGGATGGATAGAGAAATATTGCTCGCTCGCATCCATCAGATGCTTTGATTCTTCGGGAAATCGCGACTCGATGACCAATGCAGCCAGCCAAAAAACATTGGCTTCTTGCTGATCCTGGGCAGACTCTGTGCTATTTCTCGCGACAGCAACGCATCTATCAATCATTGCTGATTCTGCATCCCTTGCATTTAAAACCATTTCGATTCGCCGTGAGGGTAAATTTTAAAACGTCTATAGTCTGCAAACCAAGCTCTTTTGTCTCCTGGGGGATCATCAGGCAATAGAGGCGGGATTGATCTTGGTGCTGACTCGATATAATTCCAGAACGGCTCTTGTTCCCAGGGGGGCAATTCCGACAAAAGAACGGTGTATTTTTTTACTCGCTCAATATTATCCATTTCCATCCTGTAAATTCCGGGTTTTTCTGATGATTAGATAGTTGCCCTGGGGCGGGGATCTCGCCGCCTGCATCCAGGGTAATTTCAATCCAAGCAGCGATAGCTTCTTTGCTGTTTTCAATCGCTTCTTCCAGGGTATCACCCGCAGAAAAACAGCCAGGGAGATCGGGAACCACTACACCGAAAGCGGTTTGTTCGTCCCCTGGTTCAATGGCTATGGGATACTTTAATTTCATTAACTGCTAACTCGTTTACTTTTTTTTATTAAGGTGTTGCTCTTTCCTCTTCAGTCTTCAGGTGGATAAAGATCTATGCAATCTTGACACATTGCGGTTGTCGCTCGGCCTGTTTGCCTTTGTTCACAGGTGCCCGCTTTGTTTCGCATACACTGTCTTATTTGATCTGTATCGACAGTTTTAGTGGTGCCTTTCAATGGTTCCGGTGACATACCGGGGAGCAGCGGGGCTTTGCCCCATTTTTCTATATGCTTGTTGAGTGTGCCGGTCACGGCTTTGATTTTTTCTTCGAGTGGCGATTTGCTCTTGTATCGTTTGCACACTTCAGCGACTTTCTCGGCCAATTCGGTTAGTCTATCATGCTGCTCTGATTTCTTTACAAAAGCAGATATAGTCTTTTTGTGGAGGCCGGACATTTTGAGTTGTGCAGTGATGCTAAGAATCGGGTTTTCGATATCGGCCACAAATCCGCACTCTTTGTCTTTTACTTTGCGAGTGACAATAAATTTAGCAAGGCCGATTTTTCGACCGAGATTTTTGGTCTCTGTTTTCACAGAAAAGGGCAAATCTTCTTTAGCATTTATTTCAACGATAGCTTTCTCGATAATATCACGGTTCAGAGGAGGATAACTTTTGTATTTAAGTTCTTTCATCCCTCCGAACAAAGTATTGAGTTCATCAATCGAAAACCACGGCGATTCAGCACGGTTTTTATTTTTCGGCAACCAGTGCAGGCACAGTTCGTAAAGCGCTCCGGCGTGCTTACACTTAAAATCTTGGGTAAGATCAACGATAATATAAGGAACGACAAACGTTTGATCACCAATAATAAGCTTTCCAGTTGCCAGTAACCCTCGAACTTTCGACGAATATTCCCATTCTACAACTCCCCCATTAATTGCTATCTCTGAAACTAAGTTCGCTCGGAACCACGCTCCTGTACCATCCACTTTTAGCGTGTCGTGTTCAATCCGTGTGTTCTGTAAAGCATCCAAAGCTTCTAAGAGATGCCCCCAGTTTTTAGTTTTCTGCAAACCAACGCATTCTAGCAGATCAAGGACTCCAATCCTATGAACAGTGTCTTGTAACATCGACGGCAGCGCCTGAGCCAGAAGGGTGTTGTAACATTTGCGGCTCAGTTGAGATAAACCACCTGACACGGCAACCGCTGCAACTTTTTTAACAACAGTTTTTTTCATTGTTTCACCTAGATAAAATAATCGTATAATTAGTTATATAAAATTAATTATGAGAAAACAATTTTTTTTTTCACATAATCACAACTCCCCCCAATTTTTCACATAGCTCCCCCCAATTTTTCACATAGCTAATCAAAGTAACCCGCACAAATACAACGAGATACGAAGAGACAAAAGTAGAAAATTAGTAAAATTATAAAAAGTAAATAAAGCAGCATAGCTGCACGACCGCTTAAATCGAGCCTACCGGCTCCAAGAATAACCGCTTAAGAATTGTGAGGCCGATTGAAGTTTTTGAATGGATTGACTGTCCAGAAGTAAAATCCGGGCCTGACTTGATCTCACGATCTCGACGGCCTCAAAGGGAAGCTCCCCCCGGCTGCGCCGACCCCCTATGGGGGGTGAACAACAGGCCCAGCGGGGGGAGGATGAGAACAAATACGCCACTTCGCCATCTCCCCCCCAATTTTTCACATAGTTAATCTGAACAAACGTGTAGCATATTAGGTTAGCCCCCCTACCCGGGGGCTAACCTAAACGGTCTAACCTAACAAAAAAAACAGAAGTGAAATATGTATGTTTACAATATGTAGTGCATGTATTACTGTGTAAACACCTTGAAAACAAAGGGTTATGTGTTTACAAATAAATTTCAACGGAGGGAAAAAAGATGAGTACACCGCTAAGTATCCGGTTAAGTGATGAGGTAAAAGACGAGTTCAAAGCGCTTTCCGAGCAAACCGGCATGAAGCAGGAGGATTTTGTTGCTACCCTTATTGCTACGTTTAAAGAAAGACAGACCGATGCAGATACTGGATCTCCGGTTTTCCGAGAGAAACAGAAGGTTGACCAGGCGCTTGCCCAGGTGCAAAGAGTCGTTGTCGGATTTCTGGAAATTGCTCACAACGATAAAGAAATTGCGGTTTCAAAGGCAATTGAACAGGTCGCAACTGCCCAGGGCGAAGCCACCGAGTTAAAAGAGGCACTGAAGAAAGAAAAGGGCCTGCAAGAAGAACTCTTGCAGGCGAAAACAGAACTGGAAGGGAAGGTATCAGCCCTGGAGGGTCAAGCCAAAAGCTTGCAAGCGCTTCAGGACGCATGGACCGAAAAAGAAACTTCCCTTAATGCTCGCCTTGCCGATCTCGATGCTGAAGCCAAGGAGGCGCGTAAACTCAAAACGGAACTGGCCGAGGCTGCAGCCGAAGTTATGCAGCAGAAAAACCTTGTGGCACTGGCCGACCAGAAAGCAGCCACCAACAAGGAAGCCCTGGCGGATATTAAGACCAGGTTACAAAATATGGAGAATGCCCTTGAGCAATCAAGAAAAGATCTCCAGAACGTGAAAGATTCAAATAATCAACAGTTGGTTGTCCTCACCCAAGCACACGCCGAGGAAAAAGGCAAACTGACGGCTCAGATTGCCTTTCAGTCGCAGCAGATAGTGCAACTTCAGTCTGATCTTGCAGCTGCT
Organism: Desulforhopalus sp.; assembly: GCA_049645845.1. Taxonomy (GTDB): domain Bacteria; phylum Desulfobacterota; class Desulfobulbia; order Desulfobulbales; family Desulfocapsaceae; genus Desulforhopalus_A. The sequence goes on from JBARUR010000315.1 coordinate 10,247, forward strand.
CTTAAACCTAAACCGGCTGCTAAGACGAAATGATAACCTCCTCCCCCCGCTGGCAGTGCTTTTCACCCCCGCCAGGGGTCGGCGTGCTGTTCGCCGGGGGAGGGCTGTTGTCATATGCCTGCACGGGTGCTTGGTAAACTTGCTTTCAGCTATTGATTATGCTACAATTTTCTATGTAATTATTTAGTTTGTTATGATCTTGGGATCAAGAGCTAACAACCGCTTCGCTTATTGTTGTCTTGCCCGTGCCGGGAGCCTCCACTCCCTACGGTCGTTGCGCAGTCGCTATCGCTCCTTTGCTGGGGGTCATAGAATTATCAGGAGAGTTTTTGCCATGAAGAAAAAAGAGATCCGGAGAAACCAGGACAAAGGTCAGTTAAGGACACATTGCGTGTCCAGCAGACTTAGCAAGGAAGAGGTTGCTTTACTCGATGAGCGTCGGGGCAAGTATGCACGGGGTGAATATCTGCGGCTTGCTTTTTTGCGGAGCTTGCCACCGGCACCGGTACCGGCGATTAACCAGGAGGCCTGGCTTGCGTTGTCCAAAGTTGCCGGGAATCTGGAAACCTTAGCAACGGCCATGCGAGGTGGTGAATACATCCCCCTGGATCAGATTAAAGAAGCTGTTGAAGATTTTAGAATGGAACTGATCGGGGTTGAAGAATGAAAGGGATGCGCAAAATTAAGAGGGGCAAAGGCTTTCGCGGGGCTGTCTCATACGCGATCAATCGTGAACCTGGCGACGAACCCGGCCAGATCATCGGCGGTAATATGTCCAGCAAAACCGTCAAAAAACTATCCTCAGAATTCGGCGCAAGTCGGAAATTGCGGCCGGATATCGAAAAACCAGTTTGGCATAACGCGCTAAGACTCCCGGAAGGGGAACGCGTAGAGCCTGCTAAACTGGTTGAGATAGCCGACGATTATATGCAGCGTATGGGTTTTACGGATCTACATCAGCGCTTATACGTCTTGCACGACGATCCGGACGGACAGCATGTCCATATCGTAGCGAGCCGGGTGGGTCTGGATGGATCAATATATTTAGGACGGAATGAAAACCTTGAATCGACAAGGCACATACAAGCCCTGGAAAAATCACACAATCTCGAAATTACAAAAGGCCCGACTCTTAAAGACGGAAAAATCGTAATGCCGGGCAAAAAAAAGGAAACCCAGAGGGAAACCGAGTGGGCTCTGGCAAACGGCAAACGCCCTGACAGACTAGAGCTGCAAGATTTAATTGACGATGCATTACAAACCTCATGCACAGCGCCGGAGTTTGCAGAGCGGCTGGCGCTCGCTGGGGTCACAGTGCTGCCAAATATCGCATCAACCGGCACGATGAACGGATTTAGTTTTAAACTCAGCGAATCGATACTAAAACCGCTTGCAGGGTCAAAAATAGGCGATGATTATAAGTGGTCGAAATTACAAGCAAGAGGCGTTGACTATGACAAAAACAGAGATGCTGCGCAACTTACCCAGCTCAAGGAGCAATTTGCCCGAGATGCTGAGCAATTTGCAGCAGATCAACCAGGAGTTACAGAGCTTACCCCAATCGATAGCAGCCGAGACAGCAGCGGTTTTGCAGAGCTTACCCCAGGCAGTGGCGACCGAAACGGCGGTGATCTTGGAGCCACTACAGCAGATCAATCGGGAATTGCAGGGCCTGCCGTCGATGATATCGACCGAGACAGCGAAGGCATTGGAGCTGTTGAGCCAGATCGGTCAGGAGCTGCGGAGTTTGCCCCAGGAAGTGGCCGAGGAGACAGCGACGGCGCTGGAACCATTGAGACAGATCAACCGGGATTTGTTGGTTTTGAGTCAGATCAAAGTGGACATACAACAGGCACTGACGGCATACGACAAGATGACAGCGGCGATGAGATCGACGTTAGAAGCCCTGACAGTACAGCAGCACAACCAGATCAGCCAGCTTCTGAAACCGATCTCCGACAGTTCCGAGGCAATCGTTACGCTGAAAACGACAATCAAAACGATGTCAAAAAATATCAAGGAAGAAATCGAGGCGATAGAGACGACAGTAAAATCGGCAGAGACGAAGCTCAACAAAATACTGCCCAGATGGTGGAGGACACCGGCACTACTCGTTATATCAGCAGCTCTGGGCGCAACAATCGCAATGACGGGTTATCTCGTTTTAAACGAGCTAATGCCGCCAAAAGTCGTGACAGACTCCGTGCAGAGCAACGCGAAATGGGCGCAAACAGTATGGAGCAGAGCAACTCCGGACGAACAAAAGCTACTGAAACAGATCGCATCGCGGCCCGTCAATTAGACCCGACCGCATACCTCGAATCCCAGGGTTATACAGTCAAACCGGAAGGGCGGCATATGTCGGTCCAAGTTAACGGTGATGAAGTGTATCGAGTCACATGCAAGCATGGTGGACACTATGTTACGTGCGACAAGTATGGCAACGGCATTGGAGATAATATTGCCCTGGTCAAAGAGATAGAGCCCGGCACACGCTACGCTGATGCTATTTACAAATTACACGGAGATCCTTCGGTTGAGCCACGCCAGCGCCCAGCTGTACCGCCGAGGACACCTCCAAAAGTGCCGAGAGGAGGGCCGTTTGAGCAATCCCAGGGCCGGATGTACCTCAAGGGCCGGGGGATCTCTCAAGAGACTATCGCCCATGCCGAAAAATCCGGAATGGTTCAGTATATTGACAATGCAGTGCTTTTTCTCGGTCGGGACGAATCCGGCAGAACCCAGAACGTCACACGTAGAGCGATAGATGCATCTGATCCGGTACAGAAGCGGGACTTCCGGGGATCAGATAAGAGCTATCCGCCAATACTTCCCGGCGATCCTAAAAAAGTTTGGATCGTAGAGGGCGGCACAGATGCACTGGCCCTGCATGATATCGCAAAGCGTAGCAATCAGCAGCCGCCAACTGTCATTGTGTCCGGAGGGGCTAATGTCCGCAGTTTTTTTGACAACCCGGAAGTGAAAGCGATAATTGAGAAAGCCGATAAAATCACGATTTCCGGCGAAAATGAAAAAAATACTGAAGCCCAGGCAAGGGCTGATGCTGGACATAAGAAACAGGCCGAAAAAGCGGGGGAGATCTCCAGGGGAGAGATTCAGACATGGACCCCGCCGCCCCAGGATAAAGACCTTGCCGCGCTTAACGTTCGGCAGCAGTCGCATGCCGAACAAAATCGGCTGAAATACGAGGAGCTACAGCAGCAAATGCAGGAAAAACGGGAAAGAGAGCAAGACCGGGGGCCAGATTACTCTCCCGGCATGAACCGTTAAACCGCCTGCCGAGGTGCTACAAAGGGTTCCACGGACATTCATGCGTAACATACGCTAAGAGGAGTTGGCTCGCCATTAGATGATTTACAGTAGAAGTTCAAGCAGAGGCACATTCCAAATTGGTTAAGGTTTGGTCTGGCAACCTTTAAATATTGTCGTCCCGCGTCGGCTGATTAGGCTTGTTAGGTGTTTTCTTTTTCGTCTTTGACCCATTTAACAAGCTTATCCATTTCACGGAAAACTTTACAATTGTTTTCATACCCCGACATATCGCAAGCATAGGTTGTCCACATTCTGCCAAGCCCAAATATTAAATCAGGATTTCCAAACACGGCGACTCTCATATTTGGATTAAGTTTAAAGGCCTTGGCTGTCATATTAGCCTTTCTGATTACCTGTTCGGTTGACATCTCAATTTTATCTGCCTTGGAAACATCAAAAATTCTATACTTAATTTTTTTTATCTGCTCTTCATCTCGATAAGTATCTCTATACATTTGTTCTAGATCATCATCGGAAACCACACCTAACCCCTCATGAAGCACCCCACCATCATCAAGGAATTTTGTCTTAATGGTCATCAGATTTTTACCTCCAAGTACAATTCTTATAGATTAAATATACCTTTTTCAATATAACAAGTTATTCAGCTGATCTGTAGATTTCCCTTGCTTGGGACGATGTATAGAAAGATGACATCATTTTAGAGACCTTTGCTGAGGTTCTTCAAAGGTCAACATATTTCCAATGCATCATAACCGAAAGAAGCGGTGACGAGCAGTAAATTTTTCCAGCCATCTCCCCGAGATATATGGACTGGTCTTTTTGGGGTTAAACGATTTCCAAGATTAGACAAAATACATTATTTTGT
>JBARUR010000316.1:0-4356 GCA_049645845.1 Desulforhopalus sp.
AAAGGTCGTTGCGACTCTCACCGGGGGACTGGAGCATCTCTTCAAGAAAAACAAAATCACCAGAATTTTGGGAACGGCCCGGTTGCTGAACGATCTGGAAGTTGAAATTACAGGAGAAAAAACTGAAGTTATTCAGGGAAAAGCAATTCTCATTGCTACCGGCAGTAAAGCCGCTGAGATACCGGGAGTAAAAATAGACGGTGTTAATGTAGTTTCCAGTACCGAAGCGCTTTCTCTTCAAGAAGTTCCCCGCCATCTGGTGGTGATTGGTGCCGGAGCAATTGGTCTTGAAATGGGATCGGTTTGGCTTCGCCTGGGCGCCGAGGTAACGGTTGTGGAGTATCTGGATCGTGTCCTTCCCGGAATCGATAAGGCAATTGCCAAACAGAGTCTACGATTTTTTAAAAAACAGGGAATGAAATTTCATCTCGGTGCAAAGGTAGAAGGCGTCGAACAAACTAATGGCAGTTGTCGAATTTCCATAGCCGATCAAGATACCCTGACAGCCGACAAGGTGCTGCTTGCAGCCGGCAGAAGACCTTGCATTGAAGGCCTTGGTTTTAAGTCACTGGGTGGGAAAACCAGCAAACAGGGATTTATTGAAGTTGATGCTCACTGGCAGACTTCGATCAAAGGCGTATATGCCATCGGAGATGTAATCGGTGGGGCAATGCTTGCCCATAAAGCGTCTGATGAAGGGATAGCCTGCGTTGAACAACTGGTTTCGGGATATGGCCATGTTAATTATCAGGCCATTCCCAATATCGTTTATACCCATCCCGAGATTGCCTCCGTCGGGCAAACTGAAGAGTCGCTTCAGCAAGAAGAAGTTTCCTACAAAACAGGAATTTTTTATTTTAAAGGCAATGGGCGGGCGCTTGCTATGGATGATTCAGAAGGTATGATCAAGATAATCGCTCATAAAGATACCGATCGAATTCTGGGAGTACATATAATCGGTCCCCGGGCCGGTGACCTTCTTGCAGAAGCGGTCATCGCCATGCAGTTTTCAGCAAGCAGTGAGGATCTCGCCCGAACATGTCATGCTCATCCGACCTTATCGGAAGCAATAAGGGAGGCTGCTCTTAATGTTGATAATGGTGCCATTCATAGCTGAACAGAAAGTTGCCGGGAAGAAAAATTTTACATCTTAAAATAATGCATTAAGAAGAACATATTAATCCGTAAGGTAATTGCCCTACATTAATCGCCATACGGTTCAGGGATAATGTATTTAATATCAATAGGTAAGCTAGTAACGATGTCCGCTGATTGACGTACGGATTAATAATAATTCCCCCCTCATTTGAAAGTTATTTCTGACAAGACAGGCTTTGGCATGCTTATTGCTTAGCAATCTGTGTGTCAGCAGAAATCTCTGCAACTGCAAATCAGCAGCTGCAAACACTCAGTAAATCACTACCAGCATTCAAAAAAGCAATATCAATAACGGTACTATTTACGATCGCAAGCAGAAAGTGCAATGAAAAACCGTAATTGAATACCTGTATCGACTGAACAATTCTTATGCCGGAGATGATCTCCGTCATTAAACCAAGAGAATCGTGAACTGCACAAAGCGTAAACGTGCAATGGGGAAGGTGTAATATCTCAATATAGGAGGATACGACATGAAAGAATTTTTTCAGGCAATCACCAAAGACCATGATGAAGTAAAAGACCTATTAAAAAAGTTGACTGAAAGCTCCGATGGCGCAGTAAAAACACGGGAGAAGCTGTTTCTTAAGCTCAAGCAGGAAATAGTACCGCATTTAAAAGCTGAAGAGGCTGTTTTTTATCCTGCATTAATGGACAATAAGGAGGGGCGAAAGCATTCATTGGAGGCAATCGAGGAACACGGGTTAACGGAAATGGTTCTGAATCAAATAGAATCCCTGCCTGTAGATGACGAAGTCTGGTCAGCTAAGCTGAAGGTATTAAAAGATTTAGTTGAACACCATATTGAAGAGGAAGAAGACGAAATATTTGAAATCGCAGAAGAAGAAATCGATAAAGAAGATTTCAAACAGATCATGCAGGCATTTCAAAAAGAGAAAGAAAAGGTGAAAAAGAAAATTACCTGAGATAACTGGGTACCCTGACAGGGAAAAGCAGTAGATGTTTTAATACTCCTCGATGGGTACAGGTGTATTGGCTGTTTTTTAGATTCTCAATTCAAAAAATAGTCTCCGGTGTCCTTGTTATTTTTTGTTTCTCAGATATCGGAATTTCCGGAGACGGTATTCATGGAGGAATTTATGGCAAGTGATATTAAAGACAAGGGACGTCGGGATTTTCTGAGTGCTGCTGCGGCCACTACTCTCTTGGCAGGTGCCGGTACAGTACTTAGCATCTCCTGTGCAAAAAATAGTGAAGCCCAATCGTCATCTCCAAAGCCTTCTGGAAATTATCAGGGATTATCCTCTTTTAATCCACTTCAGGAAAAGGGTATGCCGGTTGAAAAGCAGACCCGTAATTGGAAGGAGCTCATGGGGTTTCAGTATGACAAGCAAGAGGTGCATCCTTATACGCGTACGAGGATAATAACCATGAATGGTGTTGAAGTGGCTGCGGCAATTTTTAAACATATGATGGCCAGGATGACCCAGGATATGGAACTGAAGAAAGCACTGGCTGCATCCAGACGTATTGAACAACAGCAACAGAAAGCGGTCGCCGGGGTGATTCCGGGAAATGAGACCACTCTCGAAAATACCATAGGGTACGAACAGGTCGCTGTAGATCTTACTGCCTGGTGTGCCCGAAATGAGCCGGATAAATATATGCGGCAGGCATATGAATTTGCTCTCCTGGAGGATTTTGATCATCTCTATCGCTATGCAAATATGCTTGAAATGCAGCCGGATACCATGCCTGCTGAAAAAATTGTCGGCAAACTCACGGAGATAATGCCGGGACGACCGACTATTGCGGAACATCGCCATCCTTATGATTCGATTCGTACTCCGATGGATATTTCAACTGCTGCGCCGATTACCATGATGAACGTGATGACTCTGGTGGCAGCCGAGCAGCAAACAATGAATTTTTATATGAATGTAGCAAACCGGTATGAGGATCCGGTTCTTCGTGGGTTATATACCGAAATAGGGATGATCGAAGAGCAGCATGTTTCACATTATGAATCGCTGATGGATCCCCGTTGTTCCTGGATGATGTGCGCAGTGATGCACGAATTCCATGAATGTTATCTCTATAATGCCTTTATGGAGCAGGAAACTGATCCTCGTGTGAAGAAGATCTGGGAAATCCATCTTGATATGGAGATCGGCCATCTTCATGAGATTGTAGATCTTTATAAAAAAGTCAAAGGCGAGGATCCTGCCGATTTCCTGCCCAAGGGAATGCCTGCGCCACTGACATTTGAATCTAACATTGAATACCTCCGTAACGTTATAGAAAACCAAGTGAAATTGACAGCTGACGGCACAAAATTCGTTCCCGTTGATTCACTCCCGCGTGATCATCGATATTTTACCTATCAGGCTAAAGTCAATGAAGGCATGGTACCCACACAAAAAGTCATCAAAGAATATATCGCTAAGAATGGGCAGGACTATCGCTTTCAAACTGCACCGCATCCTCTCCCAAGATTTCAGGATAGAGATGCGGTACCGGAATATTGATAGAGTCGAAAGAAGATAATAGAAAATGGTCAAAACAACAGGAGATACGTTATGGATAACAAGGAAATAGCCAAAAAACTCGGTTCGCTTGCACAGTTGGATATAGATGCCGTACATGCCTATAAAGAGGCAATTGACAAGGTTGAGGATCCGCAGGTTCGGGCAAATCTTGTTCGTTATCGCGAAGATCATGAGCGTCATATTGCAGAACTCTCTGCAGAAATTCGACGATTGGGAGAAACTCCACCGGATTTTTCACCGGATTTTAAAGGATTTTTTATTCAGGGATTTACCTCTCTGCGGAGTATTACCGGCACTGAAGGCGCTTTGAATGCTATGCATACCAATGAAAAACTGACAAATAAAAATTACAGCGAAGCCGGCAACTGGAATCTGCCGACAAATATTCAATCGATTATCAACCTGGCCTATGAAGATGAAAAGCGACATTTGGAATATATTGAAATGGAATTGAAAAAAAGGGAATAAATGGCCCTGTCACTAAAAACAAAATCATGAGGATATCATGGAAACTACACGTGAAATGATTAAATCTCATCCCCGTGAACCACTATTCGACAGTGAAAAATTAACAAAAGCAATTGGTGAAATGTATATATGCGCCCAAGCATGTACAGCTTGTGCAGATGCCTGTCTGGGGGAAGAGAAAGTTGCTCAGCTTGTTGACTGCATCCGGTTGGATCAGGAT
>JBARUR010000317.1:0-2604 GCA_049645845.1 Desulforhopalus sp.
CGCATGGGCATCAGAAACGCATGAGCACCAGAAAAAAAACCAGCACAATCATGAAACTCTATTTCATATGTCCTCTACATAACAAGACCTTCGCATCGGACGATTACTCTCTCCATCAAGGGCATCAAGTAGTTGAAAACATCGAAGGTATGAAAGAACTTCAAGGTACAGTCAGTCTCAATTCCGAATGTCCGTTGTGTGGAGAAAAGCATTTGTACCAGGTAAAAGACGTGCTATGCCCGTCAAGCAGAGGGAATAATGAAGAATAATATCGTTCGGCTCACTACCTGCGTAAAAGGCGGGGGGTGAGCTTCCAAACTTTCTCCGGGGGACCTGGAGCAGGCACTCAGTGGGATTCATTTTCCAACAAATAATAATGTTCTGGTCGGAATGGCAACTTCAGATGATGCGGGGGTCTATCGTGTATCGGATGAACTTGCCCTGATCCAGACCTTGGATTTTTTTACTCCTGTAGTTGATAACCCTTATGATTTCGGACGCATTGCTGCCGCAAATGCCCTTTCCGACGTCTATGCAATGGGCGGCATACCCAAAACAGCCATGAACATCGTGGCATACCCGATGAATTTAGGCAACGAGACCTTGAGGGAAATGCTTGCAGGTGGCGCGGCTACCCTGCGAGAGGCTGATACAGTAATGCTCGGAGGCCATAGTGTCGAAGATGATGAATTAAAATACGGGTTGTCCGTTACAGGTTTTGTCCATCCAAACAAAATTCTCAGAAACCAGGGTCTCTCAGCGGGTGATTGTCTGGTGCTGACCAAACCTCTTGGAACAGGCATTATCAACACTGCTATCAAAGGGGGACTGGCATCGGATAAAACTATCAGTACGGTAACTGAAATTATGGCTACGCTCAACAGAAAGGCTGCGGAGATTATGGTCAAATTCAAAATTTCCGCCTGCACCGACATAACAGGATTCGGACTAATCGGCCATATTGCCGAGATGATCTGCGGTACTGACAAGGGCGTACAAATCGAGACGTCCAGAGTGCCAACGCTGTCTGAAGCGTATGAATTTGGCTCGATGGGTTTTGTTCCGGTCGGCGCCCATAAAAACAGGGAATTCAGGAAAAACATGGTCTTAGCTAATGATGATTTTGATCCTGTTCTTCGTGACATTCTCTTTGACCCCCAGACTTCAGGCGGGTTGCTTATAGGCTGTTCAGAAAGAGATGCACCGCTACTTGTGCGCAGACTGCAGGACGAAGGGATCGCAGATGCGGCGGTAATAGGTAATGTGATCGAAAACAAGAAAAATATTATACAACTTCTGTAAGGAAATAAGATGGGAAAGACTATAGATGCGTGCGGTCTGACATGTCCTGCACCGGTTTTACTTGTAAAAGATGCAGTTGAACAAACAAAGGAACAGAAAATAACTGTCCTTGTAGATAATGCAGCATCCCTTGAAAACGTGAGTCGTTTTTTAGCTTCCAGGGGATTTTCCGTCAGCGATACCAAGGAAGGCGAAGTGTTTAAAGTTGAAGCACGAGGCGGCGGGGAAACTACAGCCATCAAGCCTGCAGAAGCAACAACATCAAGACAGGAAGCAGAACAAAAAATTCTCGTACTGGTCGCAAGTAATACTTTTGGCACAGGTGACGACGCTCTTGGTGAAAAACTGATGATCGCCTATATAAAAACAATAAAGGAAATCGGCCCGGATTTGTGGCAACTTATTTTCATAAACGGCGGAGTAAAATTGACGACAGAGTCTTCACCTGTCCTGCCCGAACTGCTTGAGTATGAGAAGTCCGGCGTTACTATCCTTGCCTGTGGGACCTGCCTGGAACATTTCAACCTGACAAGTCTTAAAAGAGTCGGTGGAACAACCAATATGCTTGATATCGTTACAGCTACTCAGCTTGCAGATAAAGTTATCACTATCGGCTGACAGTTCAAAATCCTGCAGGCAACCTGCATTATTCAGCATGTTGCACCTTTCCATATTGAGAGAATGAATTAGTTTAGCATGTACTTACTTTTCAACAAAAAATAAATTTTCACTAATCATTACTGATTGGGAGGAGAAAACATGCTGAATTTTAGTTTCTACAACCCTACCTATATCGTTTTCGGCAAGGACCAGCTCCAGGAACTGGATAATCTTGTACCCATGGAGGCAAAAGTTCTTATCACCTATGGTGGCGGCAGTGCCCAAAAATCCGGTCTGCTGGACAAGGTGAAAAAAGAACTGATGAAATCGCCAAGGGAAGTAACCGAATTTGGCGGGATAGGTGCAAATCCTGAATTATCGGTTTTGATGGGAGCTATAGAGATAGTTCGCGAAAAACAGATCGACTTCCTGCTTGCCGTGGGAGGAGGGTCTGTGATGGACGGAACCAAGTTCATCGCGATTGCGTCTTTTGCCGAAGAGTTCAGAGGCAATGAAGAAGGTCTCTTACACTTTGGATTTACTCCGGTACCGGTCGATAATGTAGTATCTTTCGGCACTGTACTCACTTTGCCTGCCACGGGATCGGAAATGAACAGCGGTGCCGTAATCACTAATGGTGAAGATAAATTACCTGTTTTCAGCCCACTCGCTTTTCCTAAATTCTCCATACTCGATCCAGTC
>JBARUR010000318.1:0-34558 GCA_049645845.1 Desulforhopalus sp.
TCAGTTCAGGCGGCGTCAGCTTCAAAGTTTTTGGTAGTGAACCATAGTAGGTTATGTTCACTGGCAAAATACTGACGAAGATGGCGCCGCATGGACTGACCTTTGGTGAACATTGTGTTGATTTAGAGAAAGAATTGAAACAATGTCGAACCTCTTGAAAAAACAGAAATATTCTAAAAATCAACACAATGTTCATGAGAAATGCGGGCTAAGGTCTTTGAGCACAAACAAAGGAGCAGTCGTCAGTTGCGCGTCGCGAAACTCCTTTTGCTGCTACCAACAGATAGGCGCGCTCAATAGACGAACGTCGAAGTGTTGCAGGAAGAGAACCCAGAAGGACTGCTTTTCGTCACGATCGCCATCTACAATGCGAACAAATTAGACAGGCAACAATGACATAACCCACTTCAACAGATGACTAATCAGGGTCAAAAGACCAGTCACAATATCCTGCACATACTGAAACACCTTTTTAAAAAGAGAATCTTGATCTTCACCCGTGCCATTTTCCCTCTGTATAATTCTCATGGCCCTGGCCTCGGGATCAGGATGACTCGAAAGGAATGTGTGGTTGTTGGCTAAATCTGCGAGTTTTTTAAGTGCTGAAACGGCAGAACTTATGCCATACCCTTCTCTCTCAAGAAAATCAGCACCATATATATCTGCCTGCCTTTCTTCATGTTGCGAGAATTGAGCATGGGTGAGTTGTTCGGCAAAACTGCCGATAACGGAGCTGGCAACTTGACCAATTTGATTTTCCTGAGCTGCCAATCCTTTTCTTAACGCACTTGTGGAATAAGCCAACCTCACCTTTTTTCTGGAATGATTCATCACTACATGCCCCATCTCATGACCGATAACAAAAAGAAGCTCTTCGTCGTTCATGAGATCCATCAATCCAGTAAATATTCTAATGGACCCATCAGCCATGGCAAAGGCATTGACATCTTTCGTGAGATATGCCTTAAAATTAAAGGAAATCCCATCTCTTTGAGAATGGTCTGCAACAAGCATTCGCAGACGTGTATCATAGGGGTTTCCCGTTGGAGCGACACGATGTTCACTGTCCGAAACCTGAACAGCACTCTGTGCGAGATTTTTCACATCTTCGTCGGAGAGGGTTATGGCTGTAACAGCATCCGTTGCTGCATCTGTCATCACTGCAATATTTGTGTCTTCACATGAAACAAGAAACATTGAAAAGAGAATAATGAGAAAATATCTGGTCATGTTACAGCAGCCTTTCAAAAGTAAAATTTAGTGCTATAGAGAATGTTTAGGCAGAGGTTGTAAGTTTGAGGCCAACAATACCGGCGATAATAAGACCGAGGCTTAATAGCCGCATAGTATTCACCGATTCACCCAGTAATAAAATACCGAGAATTGCGGTGCCCACTGCACCCACCCCAACCCAGACGGCATACGCAGTTCCTACAGGCAGGGATTTCATTGCGATACCAAGCAAGGCGAGGCTAACGATCATTGAGAGCACTGTCCCAACTGTTGGCCAAAGACGAGTGAAACCCTCTGTATACTTAAGACCAATCGCCCATCCGATTTCAAATAAACCCGCAATAAAGAGAATTAACCAATTCATAAACACCTCTCATTTGTGCGGGGCCGTCCCCAGTTGACTTACAAAGGTAAGGTCGTCCTATACCATATTTATGCGATACCATATTTCTCCCTCAATGTACGGGAAAGGTGATTGAGCATGGCAAAGGCCTTCGCAACAGTTTGCCCCTGATCCGGATTGACTAGACAGCAGGTTGCAGGAGAGAGCATGCTTCTGGAAATAATATACTCGATATCCATCCCTTTTTTACCTAAATGCCGCCATATTCCTTCAAGTTTCATGCTGAGAAAGCCAAGGCTTTCTTCGGAAAATGCTTCAAAACCAGTTGGGATGATACCCCAAACGAGGACACCGCCTCTGTCCAGAAATTTTTTGATTGATCCAGCGCAGGAGGAAAAGATGTCGCCATTGGTGTAGATATCCATGGAGAGGATATCCATATCCAGGTTGAGGAGAAAATCCCAGTCCGGGTTGCCGCAAAGATGAATGCCCCGCGGGCGGTCAACAATGGCAAAGAAATTATCCAGGTCGGTTTTAGCCTTTTGCTCATCATAACCGGAGAGAGCCGAAAAGATAAACTGCAGACCCGGCTCATCGATAAACATAAAAGCGTTTTTATTGCGCTGTTTCAGTCGGGCAAGTTGTACATTAATTCTTTTGGCCATGAATTCAAACATAAAAGGTCTGATCGAGTCATCGAAGAGGATCGGCCGATCATCCTGATCAAGGACATTGAAGCCAAAGCTGATCGGTCCTTCAAGCTGTCCCCGGATAGCCGGTCTGTCGGCCAGGTCTCTGGAGAGAAAATCATGGTAGACCTGCGAATATTTAGGGCTGATATCAAAGTAGGACGGCTCTTCGAAGTGGCTCATGGTTTCTTCAAATTCTGCAATAAATTTGTCCATTGTAAAGCGCAGGATCTTTTTTTCCACATCAAGGATTATACCGGGAAAATGCTCCGCTGCCTGAACATACATATCTTCATAATAGCTGAGATTTGGTAGTTGCGGCCAGAATGGCACATCCACATTCAGCGCTATATCAAGGGCCTCGGCAGCATTCTTTTGCGGCATGACGGCCATCGCCGTAGTCAATAGATTTCCAGGGATCGGCATAAGAAGTGTTCCTTCTTTTTCAAATAAACTGATGCAACAAATGAACAGTTTCCTTTCATCCATTTATCCCGAAGCAGTATTAGCGAAGATAAATCGGCTCAAGCGGTGAACACTTCGGCCACTCCATCAGTTGGCTTTTCGCCGCGATTGCGACAGATAAACATGAGAATTGCCAGATAGACCACGGGGAAGATGCCGCCGACAATAAAAATCGTATCCCCGACGATGCGTAGCCATTCGAACAGATGCACGGCGCCGCTTTTGAAAAACTCCGGCTCGCGTGCATGCCAATAACCATTGGCCACCGCATCATAAAGCTGCAAAGACCCTATAGGTACGAGATTGATAAAAAGCATCAGAAGCAGACCGATATTGAGACTCCAGAAGGATATCGCCATTGCGCGGTCACCGCGGTGCGGCGGGATGAAGTAGCGTGCCACGAATATTAAAAAGGCCATCGCCAACATACCGTAAACGCCCATCATTGCCCCATGGGCATGGTTGGCGGTAAACTGCGTACCGATTTCATAATAGCTGACGATAGGCAGATTGATCAGAAAGCCGAAGACGCCGGCGCCTAAAAAGTTCCAGAATCCCACCGCTACCAAGAACATGACGGCCCACTTGTGTGGAAAATCCACCGTTGAGACCTGCAGGACGCTGCCTCTGGCAGCATCGGTAGGCGTGCCCAGGCGCATGAAACGATAGGCTTCCAGAGTCAGCAGCAGCAACGGAATAACTTCCATGGCCGAGAAGAAGGCTCCAAAGGCCATGTACATGGCACTTGTGCCACTGAAGTAAAGATGATGCAAAGTACCGATGACACCGCCGATGGAATAGAGAATTATATCCAGGTAGATGATGCGGGTGGCTACCGTTAGACGGACCACCCCGAGCAGCACGAACAGATAGGCAACCATGATGGTGGTGAACAATTCCAGGAAATCCTCGACCCACAGATGGACTACCCAGAAGCGCCAGAATTCCATGACGGTAAAATTGACATCCTTCCAAAAGGCCAATCCTGCTGCGTAGAAGAGCGGAATGGAGAGCGCGCTATAAAAGAAAAGCCAGGGCATGTTGCCGGGGTGTTCCTGGCGCAAACGGCTTCTGAGGGCACGAAACACGATTACCACCCAAAAGGCCATGCCGGTCACCAGCAGAACCTGCCATAACCGGCCCAGATCAAGATATTCCCAGCCCTGGGTGCCCAGCCAGAACCAGGGACCTTCGCTGGTAATGAGATTTTTGATGCCGCCTGCCTCGCCCAGAAGACTACCTACCACTACCGCTACGAGCGCACCGAACAGCGCGATCGCCAGTGTCGACTGGTGGCGTGGTTCGCTGCCGGCGATCATAGGAGCAAGGAAAATGCCCATGGCCAGAAAGGACGACGTAGTGAAGAAGAGAGCCAGCTGCAAATGCCACATGCGCGAAAGATTATAGGGAATCCACTCATCCACCGGAATACCGTAGAAACTGCCAGGCTCTACATGGTAGTGGGCGTTTAGCCCCCCAAGCAGCCCCTGAGCCAGAAACAATCCGGCAACAACCAGGAAATACCAGGCCGTGGCGCGCTGGGAGGGGGTAAGACGAACCTCACCGGGTGGCCGAAAGGCCAGTTCATAACCTTTGGTGTCTGCGCGATGCCAGCCCAGCAGATCATAGCGGCCTATAAAGAAAAACAGCAGACCCGCTCCGCCGAGCAGGGCGATCAGGCTCAGAACGCTCCACAGCAATGCATCCGGTGTTGGCGTGTTGGCGGCCAGTGGCTCGGGGGGCCAGTTGTTGGTATATGAATATACTTCACCGGGGCGCTCAGCGGCTGACAACCAGGCCGCCCAGGTAAAAAAAGCCGTTAGGCGCCGGATTTCATCGGCCGACGTAATGACTGGTCGTTTCAAGCCGCGTTGTTCATGAACCTCGGTGAAATACTTCGCATAAAAACCGGTCAGTGTTTCGAAGGCAGCAACCTGCGAAGCCGTCAGCGTGAGTCGTTCGCTCTGCGGATCGTAGCGGTTCTGCTTGAAATCTTGCTGTACAGCGGCAATTGCTTCGTTCTCTGAGCGACCGGTTTGCTGATGGTAATCCACCATGAGCAATCCCGCACGATGAAGGTATTGGGCGGTAAAGTCCGGCCCCAGATAGGCGCCATGACCGAAGATGGTACCATATTGCATCAGGCCGTATTTCTGAAAAATGTGCTGCCCGGCCATAATGTCGGCACCCGTAAACAGGATCTCTCCTTCTTCTGAGACCACCTCCGTGGGAATCGGCGGACTTTCATCGTAAACCCTGTAGGCCAGGACCCCGAGAATTGAAAATCCGACAACAAAAGTCAGTATCGCTGCCCCTAACCATTTTGTGGATATTACCATGCTTTTTCCATTCTCTGCCATAGTAGCCTCCTATCCGGATTTACGTTCCTGCCTAGTATGGGTAGCCTCAGATAATCCTATCTTATTGTTATAGTACATACAACAATATTTTTTTGAAGCATTGGATTGGGACAGCAGAAAATATATTCGGCTCTGGGGAGAAAAAGTCACTAGAGTGGCTATGTTGAGGAAAATTAACAGGTTGTGGTGAGTTAACACCTGGGGTGACTGCACCATTTTACCCGCGAGTTTGGCGCTGGTAATCATGCTGCCGCTGAAAGTCAGAGAGCCGATCGCAAGACCGAGGACTCCTCAGATTTCGCTTACCAGGCTGAGCGCTTGAGAGCAAATTTTCTACTGTTTGTAATATCGCTTTCTCTGTTTGAGTTTCGAATGTATTGGCGCTATTTTCAATAATTCCATCAATGTTTCACAGGCCAGAATTCGAACTTCACAGTAGAGCTTTTCGTCGGCGATTATATTCAGCACTTGACGCACCATATTATTGTCAGGACCGTTGATCTTTCCAATTTGATTCAGCTTTTATTGTTCCCGGCGGTTTCAATAACGTCAATACCCCCAGAAGAGTCATTATTCCTCCAACGATAATTTTCCATCCCAAAAAATCTCCAAAAACTACTACACCCAATAGAGTAGCAATGATAGGGGTTGGTAAAAGTAGAGGTGTCACAATGGAAACCGGATACCTTCCAAGCAGGTAATAAACAATCCCATGCCCGACAATGGATGCTCCGATTGCCGAATAGAGTGGCGACCAAAAGTCTATGATATTTACATTTGATAGAATTTCGACTTGACCAGATTCAAAAATCAACGATAACAACAGTAATGATGGTGAGGCAACCAACGCGATCCATGCCTGAAGCCTGAACACACCTAGATTTGGGCATTGCTTCATCAAGATTGTTGCCACAGCCATTACAAATGCAGCTCCAGTCACCCACAGAATTGCATCCAGGTGATTGAAGACAACCGGATCAAAGCCAATTACCATCACTCCACCAAAGGCCAAAGCAATCGACAAAATCGATGCTAAAGATATTTTCTCCCGTAAGAACAATGAAGCAAGTATGGCTGAAAATGGAACATACAGCTGCGTTGTGATGGCAATAGAGGCAATATCCCCTCCGGCGTTCAAGCCGATAAAAACCATCCCGAAATGACAGACACCCAATAGAAAAGCCACCCTCAAGAGTGGCTTCATATACCCCGGTGCAGGTTTCAGCCAGGGAAGCATCAACAGAAGCAGGAACAAAAAACGTAGAGTCGTAAAAAGGAGAGGTTGAAATACTTCGGTACCAATTTTCCCTGCGATGAAATTAACACCCCAAGCGGAATTCACCAACACCACCATCAGTAGATGGATTGCAGTCATGTTCAGCCTTTTTCTTACGGTCGAATTATAGAGCTTAAGTACATAATGAATCCTACAATTCTCAAGAATCGAAAAGGAATTATCCTTTGTTACAGAAGGGATATTTCTCCCCGCTCAATTGATACAAGGCAGTTATTTATTCAATAAACCGGACCGCACCAAATACATCAAGATCTTATCCCACTCTTTTCAGAAGAATAAGATCTTGGCGAAAGCCTGTCAGCTAACCCACATTTCTCATGAACATTGTGTTGATTTTCCGAATAATATCGGTTTTTCAAGAGGTTCGACGTTTTTCAATTTTTCTCTTAATCAACACAATGTTCACCAAAGGTCAGTTCATGCGGGCTAACTTTGCATAAATCGGAATTTAATCTTGCCGGTATCAATTATATCATTATTTTTCAGTGCCGTCCCTTTATCAATACTCTCTTCGTTGAGACGCAACTTATCTGCATTGTCTCCGGGAATCAGGGTATATCCTCTGGGGTCGCGCGTAATGTATGCCAGATTCTTTGGAGCAAACATTCCTTCAAGCCTGATATGGCATCTCTCTCCCTTACCGATTTCGGTAAGCCGTTCGGTCAGTTGATATTCGCTTTGGCTGCTTTCGCCTTCCTGCACCTTAAGGCGTGCCGGTGAACCTGGAGGAGAGGTTTTTGCCTTTTCTATCAGCTCCCGCTGTTTCTCGGTATCGAGCATCATGGTCTGTTCCATATCGAGTTCGCTGAGATCCCTGCCGGTACTCACTCCTCCCTCCAGCAGGAAGGTCAAGGAGTGTTTACCGATATAGGCAGTGTCTCCATCTTGTAGTTCCCGCTGGTCGATTTTCTTCTCATTGAGATAGGTGCCGTTAGTACTGTTCACATCTTCCAGGACATAGTTGTCGCCTGAATGTTCAACTTTGGCGTGAAAGTTGGAAACCGCCAGATTATCGATCTGGATGTCATTTTTCTTATTTCGTCCGATAGTGATCTCGGCCTTGTCGCTTTGAAATACTTTCAGGACTATTTCGTTGAATTTAAGCAGGATTTGCAGCATGATTACCTCCGAATTCTGTGAATTCTGTTTAAAGCTGATTTAATAATAGATTTCCATTTTTTGTCACAGCAGTGGATCACGATTACCGTAATGTTGTCACGTCCACCCAAGGCATTAGCTTTCTCTATCAGGCGCCCGGCTATCCCGGCGAGAGTTCCTTTGGCCGCCAGAATGTTCCGCATGTCGTTATGTTCAACTAGATCGCTCAGTCCGTCACTGCAGATCAGGAAACGATCATCTGGTTCAACATCGACCGAAAAAATGTCCGGCTCTATTTCTGGCTGATTACCGAGGGATTTGACCAGAACATGGCGCATCCGGGCGTGTTCAGCCTCCTGCTGAGAAAGCACACCTGCACGCACTTGCATATTGACCCAGGTGTGATCTCTGGTTAACTGGGTCAGTTCATCGCCACGCAATCGATAAATACGGCTGTCGCCAACGTGTCCGAGATAAAATCGACAGCGATCCCAGCACATACAGGTCAAAGTTGTTCCCATCCCATTACGTTCCGGATGGATATGAGCATCCTGATAGATAGTATGGTTGGCGAGTTCAATAGCATTCTGCAGTGTCTCTTCGCTGCAGGATGAAGGTTTCCCTCCCACGCAGTCAAGCAAAGACTTGAAAATTGTCTCAACCGCCAGAGCACTGGCTACTTCTCCGCCTGCATGTCCACCCATACCATCGGCTACTACGAATAGCCCTCGTTCACTATCAATCCGGAAGGTATCTTCGTTATGCATACGTATCCGGCCACAATCACTGCAACCATCGGCAACAAAATACATCAATCCCGCACCTTTTCTTTACAGGCATGTGCAGCTGCAGCAACGATAGCGGCGTTTTTAGGACGTCGGGAAACCGCCTTGACGAGCAGCATGTCAACCAGATCGTGACTGCACATGGGCAGACCTTTTCGCTTTTCACTGAGAGGAGTGTATCTGACATTGGATATGTTGTACATTAACGAGGCTATACTGTCGCCGATGAAAGGCTTCTCTCCGCACAACAATTCATAGCAAACCGAACCAAGAGAAAACAAATCTGAACGTCCGTCTATTTTCCTACCTGATACCTGTTCCGGTGACATGTAACTTGGCGTGCCCAGAATCATACCGGTCTGGGTTTGAGAATCCGAGACTACCCGGGCGATACCGAAATCGGTCACTTTCACAGAACCGTCAGGCTGTCGCATAATGTTGGCCGGCTTTATGTCGCGATGCACGACATCATTGCTATGGGCATATGCTAAGGCCTCTGCAATATCGGTGATAATTCCCATGACCTCGGCAACCGGGAGAAGTGCATTGGGTTTGCAATGTACCGAGAGATCCATTCCGGAAAGGAACTCCATCGCCAGGTACGCAAGATCGTGCTCTTCTCCTGCATCAAAAATAGTGACGATGCCGGGATGATTGAGTCGTCCGGCGGCCTCAGCCTCGCGAAAGAAACGCTCTTTTATAATCGGCAGCTGGGAATCATCAATTCCGGAGTAAGCCAATGTCTTTATAGCCACTTCACGGTTTATCTTTGGATCCCGACCAAGATATACGGTACCCATGGCACCTTGTCCAAGTTCCTTGACGATTTCATAGCGTCCCAGAGTGGGATGAACGGCTCCTTTTTCAAGCACCATAGTCGCGTCCATATTCTGTCGCCCAAGAGATACACCACCGCCACTCTGGCGCAGATGCGTCAGACGCGCAGAGATATCTTTATAGCGGCCACTTTGAGCCAGGTAGTCGTAGGCCCGAAGTGCTTGACCGAATTGCCTTTTTCGTTCATAATCAAGACCCAGATTGTAGATCAGGTCACGAGCTGTTGCGTCATCCGACGAGCAGGCCTGATAATTTTCGAGAGCCTTGTCGAGCATACCTTTTTCCTGCAGCATCTTTCCCAGGCTGCAATGAAGTTTGCTCAATGTCTCGCGGCGCTCACGCCTAAGTCGTGCGAAATGCAGCAGCAACAGACCGAGTACGGTCAACAGCAATGGCGGGGTGAGCTGAAACCACCACCCGATATTGATCAGCAGAATTGTCGCAACTGCCAGCCATATCAGGACAGACAATCCCATGAGAATCAGTGCAGTATGCCCTGGTAAGCGGGGCACCGCCAGCCAGAGGAAAAAGGCAAAATAAAACAACACCAGCACCTCAAACAGAGGCAACCATCCGGGTCGGGAAAGCTGAAAGTCTCCAAGCATCTGACTTACCAGCAGGGCGTTGGAATATTCCTGAGCCTGAGGTTGGGCGAAGAGGCCTACTATCGCCACTTTTCCTTCCAATAGAATCGGATTATTAACCCCCGCGAAAATATCCGAGGCGGAAACTTTCGCAACATCGGGTAACAGCGCAGCAGGCATCGGCAACACACTCAAACGGTGATCGATCAGGTAGCGATTATTGCCGGCTGCCAACAGCACTGTGCCAGGACTTCGTGACTCCAAACCGAGAGACTCAAATGAAGTATTGCGGCTAACCATCAGTACACCGAGAACTGCCGATGGGAAGTAACGTTCACCGACGGGGAGCAACAACGATCCGGCGGGAATTCCCTGACCGCCTGAAGCGATAAAGCCGATTGCTGCAGCCTGATTTCGCAGCTTTTCCAGTGGAGTCTGAACCGCCCTTATATGAACGATTGAATCCAGTGAAGCAACCGGATAAGAGAAGTGTTTGAGCTGCTGGTGCCAGGTCCAACCCGGTACATCCAATTTGAGAGATAGCTTCTGCAACTGTGCCGAAGTACCATTCACTTCCCCGAAGGTGCGTACCGGCGCCACCAACACTACATTGCCGGCTTCACGCAATGCTTTGCCAAGTCGCATATCGGCGTCGAATTCGCTTTCTAAAAAGGATAATTCTTTATTGACCCGTTGCCAAAGTTTGCTGTATCCAGCCTCTGAAGATCGCCCCCATTCTGTACGAAGTGTGTTTAATCTTTGGACCGGTCCTTTGGGAGCTGGGGAGGAAAGTGGTACATGAAGTAAAATAGCCCGGACTTTCTGTTCGGAGAGACGAGTGACCAGTTCGGCGAGTGTCCCTCGTGAAAGCTCACCTTCTGTTACTTCAATATTCACAACCGGAGATTCGTCAGCAATCGGGATGAGACCGGCACGTAAAGTCAGCAGACATTTTTCCATGGCCACAAGCTGCGGTATCTGATACAGCACCGCGGCCCCGAACAGCAGGGCAAATAACCAAATCAGATTGGAAACGGAGAAGAGCCGGTGTTTCATCAATTACTTGTTATCTCAGTTCACGGGTTTAAATCTTTGCATCGTCATCATCAGCTCCTTGTCCTTGTCGGACAGGATACCGGCAGAACCCGGACTGGAAAATGGTTCCCCCCAACTCTGTGATAAATAATCCTTTTCTAATGAAGACTAAAAACAAACTTCCATATGAATTATTGCAGATACTGATGGTAGGTTATCCTCTCAAAATATATTTTGCAAATTTTTAGCCTTTTTTTATTCTTATAAATCAGGTGGTTTCTGAAGATCTTATAAAGGGGAGATGAATCTGGAGGGTTTTCAGCGAAGAAGAATAAAGGAATGAGGACAAATTAGAAAATTAATATATAGGAAGGGTAAAAGTCGATCATTACATCTCCTGGAAACATATTTTTACCATGTGGCTTGATAGACTTTATAACGTTTGAGCACTTTCTTAATATAATGCTGAGTTTCAGCGATTTCAGGAACGCCTCCGGTACGTGTCACCCGTCCGGGACCGGCATTGTAAGCAGCCAAAGAAAGGACCAGATCCTCGTTAAAAATATCCAGAAGACTGCGGAAATAACGGGTTCCCCCGTCTATATTCTCCTGTGGATCGAAGGGATTTATTACACTTAATTCGCGTGCCGTTGCCGGCATGAGCTGCATGAGTCCCTGGGCACCACTGCGCGAAACTGCCTGGTCGTTAAAATCGGATTCGGTATGAATTATAGCTTTTATGAGGGAAGGATCAACGTTGTAGAGTTTGCTGACTCTTCGTATCTCCAGATCATATCTGGTAGAGTTATTGGTAGTATTGGCACTGGATCCGGGCCTTGGACCGTAGGAATAATCAGACCAGCTACTTTCTTTTTTCATCTCCAGAGGTTTGCAGTCGGAATAGTTTGGAACATTGGTAATGTTCATTGCACCCGATTGATCACGGCAGACAAACATTCCAGCATGGAGAGTGCGGGTATTGAAAAGAAATAATACTATCACCAGAACGAAAGCCATGCAAGATATTGGACAGGTTACAGAGAGTGAAAAAGGGCTGGAAACAAAAATCCGTCCCTGTCCCGCTATAAACTGCCTGTCGGAAGACTGGCCATCTTTTAAGAAGCTTTCGTTTCTGGTGACTGTCATTTACTTGGTTCGTTTTTCCCAGTCGGCCAGAAATTGTTCTATACCAATGTCTGTCAATGGATGTTTAGCCAGTTGAGTAATCACTTTTAATGGAATGGTAGCGATGTCCGCACCGATAAGAGCTGCATCCATTACGTGCTGCGGATTTCTAACACTCGCTACGATAATTTCGCTCTGGTAACCATAATTGTCATAGACAGTCGCGATATCACTGATCAAATCCATGCTCGGAGTACCGATATCGTCAAGACGTCCTACAAAGGGGCTGACAAAAGAAGCGCCGGCCTTGGCAGCCAACAGCGCCTGAGCACAGCTAAAGACCAGGGTAACATTGGTTTTGATTCCTTCGGCTGTGAGCTTCTTTACCGCTTTAAGTCCTTCGACGATCATCGGGATCTTAATGACGATATTGTCGGCGATCTTTGCCAGCTTTTTAGCTTCAACCAACATTCCTTCGGCTTCAAGGCTAACGACCTCTGCACTTACCGGGCCATCGACCAGTTTGCAAATTTCTGCAATAATCTCTTCAAACGACTGTTTTTCCTTGGCAATGAGCGAAGG
The DNA here is from genome assembly GCA_049645845.1 of Desulforhopalus sp. GTDB lineage: Bacteria > Desulfobacterota > Desulfobulbia > Desulfobulbales > Desulfocapsaceae > Desulforhopalus_A. Next base: position 12,434 of record JBARUR010000318.1, read on the forward strand.
ATTGGTAGTAACGCCATCAACCATGCCCATCTCGAGACCTTTCTTGATTTCTTCGAGATTGGCTGTATCGATAAAAAACTTCATTTATGTTCTCCTTGTTTGGTTCTGTATATTTTACAGCATTCCTTGCTGCAAAAATAATGTTTTTGTCCTTGGTGGTCGTACTGCACGGCCTGTTTTCTCGGCACGAGTTTTTTACAAACCGGGTCTTCTTCCAGGATATCGCTTGCCGGCATCTCCCCAGGGGGGTTTTTCTGCCGGGCACGCTCAACCGATGGCTTCTTCCATCCGCTTCTTATCAGCCGGTAGCCGATATAGATAAGGATGGCAATAATTATAATCCGTAAGGGGCTCAATTCTTTCTCTCTGCTGTCTCTAAAATACAGCTTATGTTACTCGCTCAATAAAGCATGTCATTTTTCAGCTGATTTGGCAAGTTCGGTTATTCATTCCATGCACCGCGAACGATTTCCTGTTCTTTACTTTCGATTTTGGCCATTTTTTCGCGAAGACGAAGCGTTCTGCTCATAATAGAGGCACCGCTGAGATTGCCGCGAAAATCCGGTTCAAGTTCGGCAAACGGCACCAGGACAAACAGGCGGTCATCGATACGTGGATGGGGCAGGATCAGTTCCGGACTCTCCATAATGATATCGCCGTAGTAGAGCAGATCCAGATCCAGACTACGATCCTGATAGCCGGAAACCTTCCGGCTTCTTGTGCGGCCAAAGGAAGCTTCTATGGTCAACAATGTTTTAAGTAGAGCAAGAGGTGCCAGCGATACTTGCAATCGTCCCACAGCGTTAGTAAACCAGTGTTGACTGGTCATATCAACCGGTGCGGTGGTATAAGGGCTCGACAGTCCATCCAGGACAATGCCGTCAATATTACCAAGAGCCTGCCAGGCTTGTTGGAGGATAGTCCTGCCATCGCCTAGATTGGAACCCATGCCGATAAACGCTTTCACTGCGTTATCCTGTTGCAAATGGTCGCCGGAGATCAAAAGTCGTGTAATCCAAGTACATCGAACATCGAATAGACTCCGCAATTTTTATCAACCACCCAGGCAGCGGCGGTCGCAGCGCCTTTGGCGAAATGATCACGACTGTGCGCCCTGTGTACCAGCTCCATTCGTTCTCCAGGTCCTGCAAAATAGACTGTATGTTCACCAACAATGTCAGCTGCTCTTAATGTCTGGATGCCAATTTCCTTTGGTTTTCGTTCACCAATGATGCCGCTTCGCTCAAGAACGACAACATCATCGAGCTTTCGATTGACCCCTTCAGCGGCCATTTCAGCGAGTTTTAGAGCTGTTCCACTTGGAGCATCCTTCTTTTTATTATGATGTGCTTCCAGTATTTCAATATCGTAGTCATCCCCCAAAATGGCCGCCGTTTTCTTGGCAAGCTTGAAGAGAACATTGACAAGGATAGACATATTCGGAGCCTGTACACAGGGGAAATTTCTCGCTAGCTCTTTCAGCTCTGCCAGTTCATCGGCAGAAAGACCTGTTGTCCCGATGACCATCGCCTTTTTATACTGCGCTGCAACCCGGGCAAATTCCATGGTTGCCTTATGGAAGGTGAAATCGATTATCACATCTCCTTTTCCAATGGCCGATTCGATCCCTTCACTTATGAGAACACCGTTTTCCTGGCCAAGCGATAACAGTCCGGCATCCTTTCCGATTGCCGGACTGCCTTTTGCTTCAAACGCAGCAGCATACTCAAGTTGGGGATGGCTGTTAACCATATGGGCGATCCGCTGTCCCATTCTGCCAGCCGCACCGGCTATTATTACCTTTATCATAGATATATCTTCCTTTGATATTCGAGAAAAAACGAGATGTTAAACTATATGAGTTCGAGTTCAGCCAGAGCTATCTTCAATTTTTCAAGGTTGGCTGTATCCATAGGAGCAAGTGGCAGACGGGCCAAACCACTTTCTATTTTACCCATTAACTGCAGCGCCATTTTAGCTGGAACCGGATTGGGGTTACAGAACATCAGTTTCATCAAATCGTACATTCTATAATGAAGTTCATTGGCCTTTTTAAGATCACCGCCCAGCGCTGCCTCTGTCATTTCGGCCATTCCTCTGGGATAAACATTAGAAATCACTGAAATAACACCTTTTCCTCCAATGAGAGTCGTCGGAAGGGCGGTGAAATCATCTCCAGACAAAATGATAAAATCTTCTGGACATCGACGGATAACATCTGTCCCCTGTTCCAGACTCCCGGTTGCCTCTTTAATGCCGATTATATTATCAATCTCCGCTAAGCGAGCAACGGTTTCCGGCAACATATTAACAGCCGTTCTTCCCGGCACATTGTAAAGAAACATGGGAATGTCAACTTGCTCGGCGATCTCCCGGAAGTGGAGGTACATACCTTCCTGATTCGGCTTATTGTAATAGGGAACAACCGACAAGACCGCATCCGCCCCGCTTTCTTTTGCACTTTGAGTAAGATCGATTGCTTCGAGAGTATTATTTCCACCGGTACCGGCAACGACAGGAACACGGCCCCTAACGGTTTTAACAGTGAGGTCGATAACTTGTTTGTGCTCGGCAAAGCTGATTGTTGCGGATTCACCGGTCGTTCCACAAGGTACGATTCCGTGAGTTCCGTTTTCAATCTGAAACTCGATAAGATTTACCAGTCCCTGTTCGTCTACCTGCCCGTCTATAAACGGGGTAATAAGTGCAACAAGCGCACCATGAAATTTTTCCATGACTCCTCCTAAATTTTCAAGCATAGTTCAATTGTACAGTCATCAGAGCATCGCTTCAGCGGTCAGTTGTCCTGTACAAATCAGCCTGGTTGGCCCCTGCAGAAAGATGTTCTCGGCCACCGGCCCATCATGCAGATCAAACAATATCGTTAATACATCTCCTCCGGAAGTTACAACCTCCACCGGCGAATCGATGCCCTTCAGAATCGAAGCGAAAAGAGCAGAAGCCACGGCACCCGTGCCGCAGGCCATGGTTTCGTCTTCAATTCCACGTTCATAGGTGCGTACCTTGAGTTTGCCGTCAGGTAACAATTTGACAAAGTTGGCGTTAGCGCCTTTTGGTTCGAAGAGTTGATGAAAGCGAACTTTTCGCCCCCATGTTTTTACCGGGACATCGTCTTCCTGAACAAAAATAACCGCATGGGGAACCCCGGTATTAACATATGCAACCGGTCGCTCTTCATCTCCGATCTGCAAAGAAATATCAAGTCGAAAATCAAAAGGCCGGGTCATTTTCACCCGGACAATGTCCTCCTCTTCACAGATTTCCGCCTCAACAATGCCGGCAAGAGTTTCGAGTTTCATCTTTTTTCCGGCAATGTTATGGCGATAGGCAAAACGTGCCGCACATCTTGAACCATTACCGCACATCTCGGCAACCGAGCCGTCGGCGTTATAAAAATTCCAGCCGAAATCAGCCACAGTGGATTCTTCTATCAAGATAAGACCATCGGCACCGACGGAAAACATCCGTCGGCATATTTTACGGGCCAAATCCTGTTGTGCATCCCGAGGAATTCCAGCGGTCCGATTATCGATAATAACAAAATCATTACCGGTACCGCTCATCTTTTCAAAGGCGATGGGAAAGGTCAATTCCATCACTCATACTCCTTCATTCTTTTTCAGCACTTTATGCATTGTGCTGGATTTTAAGTAAATTAAGCGATTTTCACTTGAACGACAGAGCCCTCCAACCGTTTCGATTTCGGTTAGAGGGCAGTAAATGGGAAGTAAGCCGTGATTCATTATCAATACCTACTTGAGACCGCCTGATTATGAGAGATGCGGACTAATACCTGCTGGTGGCTTCTTTCGATTTCCTACTCTCGTTAGGTGGTGTTGTCTGATCGATGGCAGATACTGCATAATAGTAACGAATACCCTCTTTTGCAGTCGAATCAGTAAAGATCGTATACACCGGCTCCACTTCACCAAGCAATTCAAAGCTGTTTCTGTCGGCTGTACGACGATAGATCCTGTAACCACCGAGATCAGCGGTATCAACTCTATCCCAGAAAATTTTCATGCCTACATCTGTCTGCACCACTGTTACACCTGTCGGGGCAGCAGGGGGAGCCATATCAAGAGGAATTGCCGTCACTTCATTACTGATTCCGCCACTGACCAATTCGTCCTGCAAGACCATCATACTCTGAATAGTATAAAAATACTTCACACCATTACTCACCTGACGATCAAGATATTCCTCTGCCTCCACCGGCTCACCCAGTGCCTCATATGTACTTCCGTCGACGCTGCGCAGGACCTGATATTTCATGTCCATTTCAAGAGCACTACCATCGTAAAAAGAAGTAACCGGCTGCCACTTGAGCAAAACCTGCTTGTCCCCCGGTGTCGCCGTCACCTCTTCGGGAGCTGCCGCAGGCTGAAACCACACAAAAGTTACTATATTAGAATCTGCGCTGTCCGCCCACCAGCTGGTACGGGATCGTATCTTGAAAAAATATTTGTACCCGGACTGCAGCATCGAGTACTCATACCCGGCTTTCCTTCTGGCTTCACCATCATATGGTTGACCGCCGTCCAGTTGCAACGGCTTGTTGAAAGGAATGGGACAAGTACTGCAATAGTCTTCAAGCGGTATTTCCGCCATATACAGTTCAAAGGCGGAAATATCGTCTAATACCGAACCTCTGATGGTCTTTACCGGATACGACCAGCTGAGCTGTACAACTTTGTCTCCCGTCTCGTCCAGCTTGTAGCGCAGGTCGCTGATTGCTACTGGAACAACGCTTTCAGGCGGTACCGGAGCATTTTTATAACCACAGCCACTTAACAGAAAAAGAGATATTCCAAGAATAAATACCCCGGTCAGCCGCGCTGTATGTCCTGGTTTCATCAGGCAATCCCCAGCGATAACTCAGCTGTAACCACTGCTTCTTCCACTCTTTGTATTGCCGTACCGCCGGTAGATATCCGGCTGTTTACCGAACCTTCTACACTAAGCACTTCGTAGACATCCTTTTCGATTACTTCGGAAAAACCGGCGAGTTCCTTGAGCGTCAGATCCGGCAACTCACAACCTTTTTCGAGACAATAAGCGACGGCTCTACCGACAATTCCATGTGCTTCCCTGAAAGGTACATTTTTCAACACAAGATAATCGGCAAGATCGGTGGCAGTAATGCATCCCGTCTTGGTCGCTTCAATCATCCTGTCAGTTTTAAAGGTCATATTTTCCAGGAGTTCCGCCATAATCGCAAGAGACGCCGAGACGGTATCCACAGTATCGAAAACCGGTTCTTTATCTTCCTGAAGATCCCGATTGTAAGTTAATGGCAGTCCCTTTACTAAGGTGATAAGGGTCATGAGACTGCCGACAACACGGCCGCTTTTACCTCGTATCAGCTCGGGAATATCCGGATTTTTCTTTTGCGGCATGATCGACGAGCCGGTGCAGAATTTATCCGAAATATTGACGAAGTCGAATTCCTGGGAAGACCAGAGTACCAGTTCTTCTGAAAGCCTGGAGAGATGGAGCTGTATCAGCGTACAATCACTGGTGAATTCGATGGCATAGTCACGATCCCCGGAAGTATCCATGGAGTTAGCAGTTACACCGTCAAAGCCAAGAGCTGCCGCAACCTGTTCCCGGTCAATCGGCAAACCGGTTCCAGCCATGGCCGCACAGCCGAGCGGCGAGAGATTTAGGCGTTTGCGACAGTCCACCAGCCGCGACCTGTCCCTGGTGAACATTTCATAATAAGCCAGCATATGATGGGCTATCTGCACCGGTTGCGCCCGCTGCATATGAGTGTAGCCCGGCATGATGTGTCCCAGATATTTCCTGGCCAGAATAACAAAGGCTTTTCGAATGTTATCGAGCAATTCTATCAGGAGATCACACTGATCACGCAGATACAGTTTGAAATCGAGCGCGATCTGATCGTTTCTGGATCTCGCGCTATGCAGCTTTGCACCAGCCGGACCAATCCGCTCCACCAGGGATTTTTCGATATTCATATGAATATCTTCAAGCTCCCGCCTGAATTGAAAAGTTCCCTGATCAATCTCTTTTTCAATCGCCGAAAGACCATTTGTTATTGCTTCCAGTTCTTCTCTATTGAGAATCCCATGATCGGCAAGCATTGCGGCGTGGGCTTTACTGCCGGCAATATCATATTTATAGAGCCGGGAGTCATAATGGATGGAGGCGCTAAAGGCCTCCACTGAGGCAGCAGTTCCTTCAGTGAACCGCCCTCCCCACATTTTTTCCGATCCGCTTTTTTTGGTCTCAGTCATAGTTGATACTTTCTCGTTTTAAAATAGGCAGAAAGATAAGTCGGCCTTGAAGGGCTTGGGATGTTTAATTTACTTACTGTATCGACCCTGCAGTGCATTTATTTTCAATCGCAGCCCATTAAGCCGGATGAAACCGGTAGCATCACCCTGATCATACACCTGATCTTCCTCAAAAGTCGCGAAGGTTTCCTGATACAGAGACTGATCGGATTTACGACCGACAGGAATGCAGTTGCCTTTATAGAGCTTCAACCGAACGGTTCCGTTGACGGTTTTTTGGGTTGCATCCATCGTTCCTTGCAGTAATTCGCGTTCCGGAGAGAACCAGAAACCATTGTAAAGAAGTTCGGCATATCGCGGGATCAGAGAATCACGGATACGCATGACTTCCCGATCAAGAGTTATGGTTTCAAGATCGCGATGAGCTGTGCGAAGAACGGTGCCGCCAGGCGTTTCGTACACTCCATGGGATTTCATGCCGACAAAACGGTTTTCCACCAGATCAAGCCTGCCGATGCCATTTGCTCCACCTACTTTGTTGAGTCTGGTAAATAACGCCAGCGGTTCCATTTTCACGCCATCCAGAGCAACCGGATCGCCATTGGCAAATTCAATCTCCAAATAGGTGGGAACATCGGGTGCTTTTTCCGGAGAAACAGTGAATTTGAACATATCTTCGTCCGGCTCATTCCATGGATCTTCCAGGATTCCACCTTCATAGCTGATATGTAAAAGATTTTCGTCACAGCTATAGGGGTTTTTCTTGGTCACCGGAACCGGAATATTGTGATCTTTAGCAAACTCAACCAGTTTCTGACGGGAATTAAGGTTCCATGTTCTCCAGGGAGCGATGATCTTCAGATTCGGTGCCAGTCCAATATATCCCAGTTCAAAACGGACTTGGTCATTGCCTTTACCGGTAGCACCGTGACTCACAGCATCTGCCCCTTCCTCCAGAGCAATTCGTACCTGCTCCTTGGCAATCAGCGGCCTGGCAAGGGAAGTTCCCAGCAGATAAGAGCCTTCGTAGATGGCATTTGCCCGGAAAGCCGGGAAAATATAATCCTCGACGAAAACTTTTTTCAGATCGGAGACAATTACCTTTTCAGCGCCGGTGGCCAACCCTTTTTTCTTTACTGCTTCCCAATCCTCTTCCTGTCCGATATCGGCGGAATAAGCAATCACGGAACATTTATACTCTTCGGCCAGCCATTTCAGGATTACAGATGTATCGAGCCCGCCTGAATAGGCGAGTACTATTTTATTTACACTCATATTAGAACCTCAATATAGAAACACGTGGAGTGCCCCACATAAATATATTTAGCTTATCAGTTTTTCAAGTAACGCCTTGTGGAGATGCATTTTATTTTCCGCCTGATCAAAGGCTACACACTGATTGGACTCCAATACTTCATCGGTAATTTCCTCGTCCCTGTGTGCAGGAAGACAGTGCAACACTATACTTTCCGTTGGAGCCTGTGCCAATAATTCAAGGTTCAACTGATACTTGGAAAAAACGCGAAGCCGCTCATCCTGTTCATTTTCCATGCCCATAGAGGCCCAGACATCAACATTGATCACATCGGCATTGCGTACAGCTTCCCGCGCATCACGGACAATGGTAATTGGTTTGGTTGCTATTTTTCGGGCTGCGGCAAAAATTTCGCTATTTGGCTCATAGCCCTTAGGACAGGCCAAAGTAAGCTCAAAGCCGATGGTTGCTGCCGCCTGAATCCACGAATTAGCCATATTGTTGCCATCACCAAGCCAGGCGATATTCAGATCTTCGATATCTCCTTTCTTTTCAATGACAGTCATAATGTCACTCAGTACCTGACATGGATGATGCAGATCCGTCAGGGCGTTAATTACCGGAACCGTAGCATAATCAGCGAGTTCTTCGACGACCTCCTGACCAAATGTCCTGACCACCATGCCATCGACATAGCGGGACATAACCCGCGACATATCCTTTAACGGCTCGGATCTGGACAACTGGGTATCGCGACTCGACAGGAAAATAACCTGTCCTCCGAGACCATACATAGCCGCCTCGAAGGAGACCCTGGTCCTTGTGGATGGCTTTTCGAAGATAAGACCGATGGTCTTGCCGTTCAGCTGGCGATGAATCTTGCCGGCTTTTTGCTCTTGTTTCAGTTCAATGGCCCGCTCGATAAAACCGATCAGCTCTGATTTCTTAAATTCCTTTAATGACCTTAAATGCTTCGGCACCCTGTTCACCTCAAAACAATAGGGGGAAATATCCCGCCGGTTAGCTCCCCACGCCTGCTCTTTTCTTTTTATATAGAGGGGAGAAAGGAGGTATCATTACATAAAAGAGGGGTGATTTGCAAAACATTTTCCCCCAAAAGCTGCAACAATCCGCCTTTTTCTTTCTATTCCAAATTTCTTATGAACATTAAAATTCAGCAAGCACCTCAGCAAGCGCTTCCACAAGACTGTCGATCTCTTCTTTTGTCACGATGAGAGGAGGAACGAACCTGAGAGCCACATTCCCGGCAAAGTTCATCAGAAAACCCCGGTCAAACATTTTACTGACTATTTCAGTGCCATGCGCAACCCCCTGTTCGGTAAGTACGGCCCCGACAAGAAGTCCCATTCCCCGAACAGAGCTGATCATTACCGGAAACCGTTCAACCAGTTTGCCAAGCTCTGCCTGAAAATAATCTCCCTTTTTTCCGACATCTGCCAGAAAACCATCCGCCAGCATGATTTTTAAGGTAGCCACTGCGGCGGCCGAAGCGATTGGATTGCCGCCGAAAGTCGAGGCATGGGTGCCGGGAACAAATGACGCCGCGATCTTTGCACTGGTCATCATTGCCCCGATCGGCAATCCATTGCCCAGGGCCTTGGCCATGGTCAGAATATCCGGCTCGATCCCGAGCTGCTGGTAGGCAAAGAGGGTTCCTGTTCGGCCAATACCGGTCTGGATTTCGTCAAAAATGAGCAGCAGTCCGTGTTTATCGCAGAGTGCTTTTATTCCCTGCAGATATTCTTTTGCAAGAGGCCTTACCCCGCCTTCGCCCTGCAGCGGTTCCAAGAGAATCGCACAGGTCGAATCATCGATCAGCTGTTCCAAGGCCTGCAGATCACCAAATGGTGCATGTGAAAAGCCTTCCGGAAGCGGTTCAAAACCTTTATGGAATTTCGGTTGACCGGTTGCAGCCACGGTGGCAAGGGTTCGACCATGAAATGATCCGGAGAAACTGATAATTTTATATCGCCCTTCACCTGAATAAATACGGGCCAGTTTGATCGCCGCTTCATTGGCTTCGGCGCCGCTGTTGCACAGAAAGAGCTTTTCGCCAAAAGTATTCTCGATGATCATTTCTGCCAGTGTGGTCTGCGGTTCTGTGTAATAAAGATTGGAGACATGCACCAGTTCCGCTGCCTGGCGGCAGATAGCTTCGGTTATTTTTGGATGGGCGTGCCCAAGACCACACACGGCGATCCCCGCCATAAAGTCCAGATACTCTTTGCCGTCTGCATCAGTCAGTCGGCAGCCGGAACCCTTCACCATAGCGGCGGGATACCTTGCATAAGTGCCGATAAATACTTTATCGCCCCGTTCTTTTAACTGTTTGTTATTGTTCATTATCAATATATCTCCGTGCCTACACCTTCTTTAGTAAACATCTCCAACAGGATCGAATGCTCCACCCGTCCGTCAATGATATGTGTCTTGGCTACCCCGCGCCGCAGGGCATCTTCGCAGCAGCGCACTTTCGGGATCATCCCGCCGATAATCGTCCCGTCATCGATCAACCCTTCCAGTTGCTGCCGTGCAAGAGTAGTGATTAAATCGCCATTTTTATCTTTCACGCCGGGAACATCCGTCAGAAGCATCAGTTTTTCGGCGGATAGGGCTCCGGCTATAGCACTAGCGACCAGATCGGCATTGATATTAGAGGCCTGGCCGTCTTCTCCGACGCCAACCGGAGCAATCACAGGAATAAAATCCTTCAGGTAAAGGCTTTCCAGCACGCCGGTGTTAATTTTAGTCACCTGGCCGACCCGTCCCAGATCGATAAGTTCCGGCGGTGTATCCTGCAGCGGAGTGTCTCCTTTTTTGCTGCTTACCTTAAGCTTTTCGGCACAGACCAGATCACCGTCCCGTCCGGAGAGCCCGACTGCCTTTCCGCCGCAATGGTTGATCAGGCCGACTATCTCCTTGTTTACTTTTCCCACCAGAACCATCTCAACCACATCCATGGTTTCACCGTCGGTGACGCGCATCCCCTGCACATAACTCGGTTGAATGCCAAGTCGATCGAGCAATTTGTTGATTTGGGGGCCGCCACCGTGTACGATAATGGGGTTGATACCAATCTGCTTGAGCAAAATGACATTCAGAGCAAACTGTTTTTTCAGGTATTCATCAACCATGGCATGACCGCCATACTTGATAACAATGGTTTTATGCCGGAATTCCTGCATATACGGGAGGGCTTCGAGAAGCGCTTTAGCTTTTTCAATACTCTCCTCAACGGTTTTTACCATATTGTCATTTTCGATCTTACGATCGATCCTTATATTATTCTATAAAATCAGTTAGCTAAATCATCGATCCGGATAGCAATTACAAGGTGCTATTGTAATTGCTCATATAATGTAAGTAAAGCACTGTTTGTCTTGACGCCCGCATACCATGGCTTTACATTTACAAACCTTTACGCTACGATGGGCTCGTGCAATTGCAGGTCTCTTATTATTCATTTAATGACTTCAATCCTGGAACTAACGACGGAGAATTCCTGATGAAATCTATCAATATTTCTTCTTTTCTATTAAGCATTTACATCGGCCTTTTTTTCATAGCTCCGATGTTGGTGCATGCGGCCGATGCTCCCATTCATATTGAAGCAAACCGTATGCATTCAACCGAGCATACCAATACAGTAGTCTTCACCGGAGAAGTTGATGCCAAGCAGGCGGACGTCAGAATTCGTTCTGATGAAATGACCGTTTACTACACCCAAAACGAGCAAGACAAGACGGCCGAGAACAAGGGACAAACAACTACATCCCAGCAGGTGGAAAAACTCATCTGCATAGGAAATGTAGAGGTTACCCGCGGGGAGTGGTTAGGCACCTCCAAAAAAATGGTCTATCTCTCAGATGAGAGACAGGTTATACTTACCGGAGATGCCAAAGCGTGGCAGAACCAGAACATGGTGAGCGGCGATAAGATCATTCACTATCTGGACGAAGGCAGATCCGAAGTGAGCGGTGAGAGGACCTCAACTACAGTAGGCGACGCAAAATCGGGCGAAGAAAAACCTTCCAGGGTGAATATGACCATTCTCCAGAAATAAGAATCAGCCCGGATCGGTCTTTAAAACACGGAGAAGAGGAAGAGCAACCAAAGCACGAATGTCGATACTTGAAACACAAAATATTGTAAAACGATACGGTTCCCGAACGGTAGTTGATGGCGTCAGCCTCCAGGTACAGACCGGTGTTGTCGTCGGACTGCTTGGACCAAACGGTGCAGGTAAGACAACGACGTTTTATTCCATTGCCGGATTTATTCGACCAGATAAAGGCAACATTGTTTTTGCAGGAGAGGTCATAACAAATCTGCCCATCCATAAAAGGGCATTGAAAGGTATCTCCTACCTGGCGCAGGAACCATCTGTTTTTAAAAAACTGACCGTGGAAGAGAACGTCCGGATTATTCTTGAACCTTTAGGACTTACGAAAAACGAAATTAATTACCGTATCGATGAATTAATGGCAGACCTGAACATTGAATATCTCAGACACAACAAAGGTCATGCCCTGTCGGGGGGAGAGAGGCGCAGGGTGGAAATTATGCGCGCGCTGTCGACCCGGCCTAAATTCATACTGCTTGACGAACCTTTTGCCGGGATCGACCCACTGGCAGTCCACGATCTCCAGAAAATAATTATCAACCTGAAGTCAAAAGGATTGGGGATCCTGATCTCAGACCATAATGTAAGAGAAACTTTACAGGTGTGTGACTTTGCCTATATACTGAACGCTGGACAAGTCCTTACAAGCGGAGTCGCTGACGATATTATTGTGAGTGAAGTAGCACGAAAAATGTATCTCGGTGAAAATTTTCACATGTGATTCTCTATGGCCCTAGAACTCAGACAACAACTTAAGCTTTCCCAGAAACTGGTTATGACGCAACAATTGCGCCAGGCCATAAAACTCCTTCAATTAAACAGACTTGAACTCTCCGATGCCCTGCAGGCGGAGATTGAACAGAACCCGGCCCTCGAAGAAGATTTCTCGTCACCGGAAGTCGTCGACAACCCGATGTCGCTATCGTCAACAGTTGAAGATACCGGCGTTCGGCCTGAATCGGACGTGACCGAAAACCTCAAGGTCGACGACAATACTTTGGCCGAAACCAACTGGGAAGACTACTCGAATAATTTCGATAATTTTTCTTTTTCTCACGAAGCTCCTCCCGCGGATGCGCCTTCCCAATTTGAGTTTATCTCGGAAAAACCGGGATTGATGGCCTATCTGCAATGGCAGCTTGCCCATAGTGAGCTCGATGAAAGGGAATGGGAAATCGCCCTGTTTATTATTGGAAACCTGAACAGATACGGCTTTCTTGAAGTTGACATAGCCACAGTTATCAAGGAAACCGGCTGCGAACCGGACGACGCGGAATACATTCTGGAAGTGATCCAGGAGCTCGATCCACCTGGAATCGCGGCAAGGAATGTCAGCGAGTCTCTATTTCTTCAACTTGAACGTTTAGGAAAGGGTAAAACTCTCGCAGCCGAAATAGTGCAGAACCATCTCCCTCTTCTTGAAACCAGGAACTACAAGGCTCTCTCCCGGGCAACAGGACGGAAAAAACCTGAAATTGAAAGAGCCATCAACTTCATTGTCGCAGAATTGACTCCTTATCCTGGACTCTCCTACGCTACCGAACAGACCAATTATGTGGTTCCCGATGTTTATGTCCGGAAAATTGACGGCGAATATGTCATTCGCCTGAACGATGATGACCTGCCGCAACTGAAACTTTCATCGCTCTATCAGGATCTGCTGCAAAACGATAAAACCCTTGAAAAAGAATCGCGTCAGTATATCAGTGAAAAACTGAAGAATGCCGACTGGTTCATAAAATCCCTCTATCAGCGGCAGCGGACCATCGTCAAGGTTATGGAGTCCATCCTGCGCTTTCAGTTTGATTTTTTCGAACGGGGAGCACAGTACCTGAAGCCACTCATCTTAAAAGACGTCGCCGATGATATCGAAATGCATGAGTCAACCGTCAGTCGAGTCACTTCAAATAAATACGTCCACACTCCTCTTGGGATCTATGAACTGAAATATTTCTTTTCGACTGCCATTCCCCGGGAAGGTGAAGATTCCATGGCATCCGAGTCGATCAAAACCATTATCAGGAAAATGATACAGGATGAAGATAAAGGATCTCCGCTGAGCGATAACGCCATATCTGAAAAACTTGCTGAAAGTAATATCAAAATTGCCAGGCGTACTGTAGCCAAGTACCGGGAACAACTTAAAATCCTTCCAGTAAAACACCGTCGTCATGCCAGGTAGCCTGTCATGAGTGTTCTCGAGAGGGTATTTTATTTCCACCGGGAAATTCTTAAGGGCAACTATCCCAATTCCAGGACTCTTGCTGATCATTTCGAAATGTCCGCAGCAACTTCAAAGCGCGATATCAACTATCTTCGCGACAGGCTTTGCGCCCCTCTTTCTTTCGATTCAAAAAAAAACGGCTTTTACTATGAAGAGGGCTTTCATTTGCCCTTTGAGGAAAGTCCCCGCATCATTTTTCTTCTGGCCATGCTTAATAAGCTCGCCGATGAAGCTGGCCTTGGTGAACTGGAGGAGGTGAAACAGCTGGAACAACGGCTGTCCACCATGATTTCACCCGATTACGGAACAGTTATTGATTCCCTTCATTGTCTATGGATTGAGATTGAATCCATAGATCACAGGATTTTTGAAATTATTATAGAGGCGGTTGTCAAAAAACAGCTGTTGACCCTGCAATACGGATCTATAGGGGGCAAACCCACCAGCCGGACAGTTGCCCCACTGCAAATTATAAATTACCAGGGAAGATGGTATTTCTATGCTTTTTGCTGCATGAGGCAGGAAAACCGGCTTTTCCATATTGGCAGGGTACAAAGCGCCGAACTCACCCACCGGGATATTCCTACAGACATCTCTCTCGACCCGGGTGTTATCGGACTTTCTTTTGGGATTTTCCAGGGAAAACCACGTTATACAGCTGAAATCCTTTTTACTTCCATAGCGGCTGAACTAGTCAAAAACCAGAGGTGGCACAAAGATCAGGAAACGGAATTAATTGAAGAAGGGCTGCTGCTGCGGCTGCCCGTGAGTGACGACCGCGAGCTGACAATGAAAATTCTCCAGTATGGCGCCATGGCCCGGGTACTCTCTCCCCCCGAACTTATCCAACGGTTGCAGGAGGAAATAATCGCCATGGCCGATAACTATAAAGGGATTGAAACTGTTACTGCGATCACCTTGAAATAACCGCTGTTGTTAAAAAAGAGAACACAGCAGTAAAAAAAGTTAAAATGGCAGCCAATTTATGTTAGTGTTTGACCTTATTTAACTTTAACATAGATATTACCATCTGTTATTAAGGAAATACATAATCCTTTTAAACATCAAATTTTAACGGGAGAACAAATCAATGAAGTACGCCTTTATTGTATTAATCGTAATTTATCTCATTACTTATGGCTGCAGCCCCGGCAATGAAGAAAAGGCTACCGATAGCCACGAACAAACCGCCCCAGCCACTGTTGAACAACTCCCTCAGGGGGAAATGGTCGCTGTTCCTGACGATCAGCACGAGTCCTCTGATGCAGTAGAACAGGAAGCCGTACCGGAAGTAGTTGTTGTAGTTCCCCCAGAAGTAATAATTGAACCGGTTCCACAACCCGAAGTGGAGCAACACTCAACCGATATCGCCGTTCCTCAAGATGTTGATAATAGACAGGAACTTGCTGCCGCTTTGCAGAGAATGGTTGAAACTACCAATGACATGGTATTGGCAACCAGACAATTAGTTATCACTGCGCAGACAATGCTCAACGCCGGTAAGGAAGTAGCCGAAGAGGTAATAGACACCGGTGAAAAAATTATAGAAGCGCAGGAAGAAGCACAACCTGTCGATTCTTCAGTTGAACAACCACCACTGGATGCGAAAAAGACATCTGATCAGGAAGTCATTGAGACCCTGAAAAATGTCATTTCTGCTGCCAACGAGGTAATTGAGGCAACCAACGAGACTCTTTCAAAAAGTCTCGACGCCCAAAAACAGTAAAATCAATCCCCCTGACTTATGATTTAAGCCGGGGGGATTTTTCCCCTCCTTCCACTTGCTTCCTTTCCACGGCAAGTTATCGTTGCCAAACGACAGTAGGACAATTACAGTTCCAAATGATGCATCGGTGTAACAGAGTAAGAAGACACACAGGCAGCCTGGAGCTCATCTTTATCTACGGTTAGTACATGTTCAGACAAAGCCCTCTACTATTTCATCGACTGGATTTTCTCTTATTAGTCTGTTTTGGTTTCTTTCTGTCATCATGTTCGAGTCTGATAACATCCGCCATGCGACCGGCTGTCGGTAATATTCAGCAGCAGTCCGACATTAATCTTGTCTGTGAGGGCACCCCGGCCTATCTGCTCATGATCGATAGTATGCTTGTCTCCTCCCCCAACAATAAAAGCCTGCTGCTGACTGCCTCACAATCCTATAGCGCCTACGCTGCGGCCCTGGAGGAATGCGGTGAAGTTAATGATACAAGAATTCTACCGGTTGCCGCCAAATCAAAACTCTATGGAATTCAATTGCTCAGCCGTTATCTCCCATTAAACAACGGTCAGGATTATGAGGTACTCGACCGCAAACTTGCTGGCTTGTGCCATGGCGATGTTCCCGATGTTTTTTGGGGTGCTTTTGGCTGGCTTACCTGGGTGAAGTACCAAAAGGGTTCACCGGAAGCAATTGCCGATCTGGTGATAATCGAGAAAATTATGGCAAGACTTCTTGAAATAGATGAATCGTATCAAGGCGGCTCCATACATCTCTTTTTTGGCAGTTATTATGCAGCCAAACCGGCAATGTTTGGCGGCAAGCCCGATCTCAGCAAGTATCATTTCGAAAAAGCACTTGATGTTTCTGAACGTGAATTCCTTATGGCCCAGGTCACTTATGCGGAAACACTAGCTCGAGCGACTTTCGACCAGGAACTGCATGACAGGATGCTCAACGAGGTGCTGAACTTTCCGCTCGACAGCGCACCGGAATTCCGGCTCAGTAACGAAATTGCCGTCAATAAAGCAAAACGGCTGCTCAATGATAACTACTTTGGCGAATAACCGAGCCATCCCAATATACGGAGAAAACATGCAACGTGCGATCTTTACTCTATCCATTCTTTGTCTTCTTTTTTTCAGCAGCACTTCCCTGCAGGCTGCCCCCAAACATCTCTTTAAAATCGCCAGTCTTGCACCTGCAGGTTCTATATGGATAGAGCAGTTCAATAACTTTGCCAAAGAAGTTGAAGAAAAGACCAACGGAGAAGTGGGTTTTCGTATATATCCGGGTGGCGTTATGGGAGACGACCAGTCCATGTACCGGAAAATGCGTGTCGGTCAGTTGAATGGAGGCGGATTCACTATGACTGGTCTTTCCACGATAGTCCCTGATTTTTTGGCTCTTTCCATCCCTTTTCTTTTCGAATCCTATGAGGAAGTCGATTATGTTACCGAAGGATTGATTCCTTCCTTCCAGGAAAGATTCCGTGCACAAAGATTGGAATTTATCGCCATGACCGAGGTCGGCTTCATTTATGCCATGTCAACAAAGCCCATCGCCACTTATGACGACCTCAGAAACACTAAAAACTGGAGTCCCTCCGGAGATCCGGTGTCCGAAGAGTACTTTTCGGTCCTTGGCATTCCATCAATGCAATTGTCGATTCCGGATGTCCTGAGCTCTCTGCAGAGCGGTCTTGTTGAGACGGTCTACAACTCGCTTTATGGTTCTATTGTCCTGCAGTGGTTCACCAAGGCCAAATATATAGCCGATGTTCCTTATGGTTATGCCTACGGTGTTTTTGCACTGGACAGTGCCAAGTTCAACAAGCTTTCTGAATCCCATAAAAAAGCCATCCGGGATTCTGCACAAATACACTTTCCGGTCCTGCTCGAAAAAACCAGGGAAAGCAATAATGATTCCCGTCGGGTCCTGGAAGAACGAGGCAATCAATTCCTCAACGTTGAACCGGATACGTTGCAGATACTGCGGGAAAAGAGTGAAGAAACTGTTACTCATCTGATACCCGGTACATTGTCAAAAGACATCTATGACCAGCTCGTTGAGCTGCGCAGTGAATTCCGTAAAAAAACGGCCGTGGTGAAGGCCGGTGATTAAAACCAATGCGTTATCTCTGAATCATCCCCTGCTACGCTTACTCGACAAAGGGGAAAGAGCCATTCTCTGCCTGCTGCTCACGACAATGATCACTCTTGTCTGTGTGCAGATTATACTGCGCATCTTTTTTTCGGACGGTCTCTTCTGGGCAGATCCACTGCTGCGCTATCTGGTACTCTGGTGCGGACTAATAGGGGCAGTTTCAGCTACAAGCCAAGGGAAACATATTGCCCTGGATATTACAGCGAATAAGCTTCCCAAAAAACTCGAACCGTGGATAACCCTTATTACCTATCTTTTCTCAACCCTTACCTCCGGTGGATTGACCTGGGCCGGATGGCTTTTTCTCCGCGCTGAAATAGAATTCGGCGGGTCCGGCCCTCTATCCCTGCCGCTTTGGTTTTGGAACGGGATCTTTCCTGTTGCATTTGGTCTCATTGCCCTTAAATATCTGCTGCTGTTCTTGCTGCAGACCAGAATAATTATTGCCACTAATTCACAGATGGACAGCGACTGGTCATGAATGTCCTAAAAATCCTGATCCTCTGCCTGGCATTATTCAGGACACCACTTTTCCTGGTGATCGGTGCTTTTGCGCTGTTGTCTTTTTACTCTGCCGATATTGATATCTCAGTAGTTATAATCGAGATGTCCAGATTGGCCGATACTCCCATGCTTGTCTCCCTGCCTCTTTTTATTTTTGCCGGAATTTTGCTTTCGGAAAGCAAGGCACCGAGCCGAATGCTCAGTTTTTCACAGATTTTCCTTGGTTGGATGCCGGGAGGTCTTGCCGTCACAACGCTCCTTGTCTGCGCGGTTTTTACAGCTTTCACCGGTGCTTCGGGAATAACAATTTTTGCGCTTGGCGGACTTTTATTTCCGGCGCTGATAAAAGATGGTTACAAAGACCGATTTTCCATGGGTCTAATTACCTCTTCAGGAAGCCTCGGACTGCTTTTTCCTCCCAGCCTTCCCCTCATTCTTTATGGAGTCATTTCGGAATCGAGGATTGATCATCTTTTTCTGGCGGGCATACTGCCGGGTATGCTGATGCTTCTGCTGCTCATGGGCTATTCGCTGATCAAAAGCCCGCCCCGCAGCGTCAGACCGAGTCGCAGCGGCCATGAAATACTGCAGGGCCTGCGGGAAATTGGCTGGGAACTCCCTTTGCCGTTTATCCTGCTTGGTGGAATTTATGGCGGGATTTTGGTACCGGGAGAAGCTGCTGCCGTCACAGCTTTATATGTGCTGGTGGTCGAGGTATTCATCCATCGGGACGTGACTCTTAGTCAACTTCCGGCCATTATGAGTAAATCTATGGTGCTTTTCGGCGGCATACTCGTTATCCTTGCGGCATCCATGGCCTCCACCAACTACCTTATCGACCAGCAGATACCTTCCCGAATATTTACTTTTATTCAAAGCTATATCGATAACAAATATACTTTTTTACTGCTGTTAAACATCTTTCTGCTCATCGTCGGGGCGATGCTTGATATTTTCTCCGCACTGGTGCTGATCGTCCCTTTAATCCTGCCGATAGCTGAAGCGTACGGCATCAATCCTGTTCATCTGGGTATCATCTTTCTGACCAATCTGCAGATAGGTTACTGTACTCCGCCGGTAGGACTGAATCTCTTTCTTGCTTCCTATCGTTTTGAACGACCGATCACCGAACTTTATCGTGCCACCCTGCCGTTTCTCGGCCTGCTGCTCATTACCTTATTGATTATCACTTACTTCCCGTGGTTGAGTACTGTCTTGATTGATTTAGTGGGAGAGCAATAAAATAGCCCGGAGTTCTCATGACATTATGTCATTTTTCATTAACATATTAAATCTTACTCAATTTTCAAAACCCCAACGTAAGGAAGATGGCGATACCCCTGCGCATAGTCAAGACCATAACCGACGGCAAATTCATTGGGAATATCGACGCCGCAGAAATCAATATTAATATCAACCAGCCGCGCCGCTGGTTTGTTGAGAAAGGTGCATACTTTCAGGGAACGGGGATTGCGGTTGCCCATCATCCGGATCACCTTGCTGAAGGTTCTGCCGGTATCGACAATATCTTCCACCAGCAGTACATCCCGGCCCTCAATGGATGAATCAAGATCCATGACAACCTTAACATCTCCACTGCTGACGGTGCCGTCTCCGTAACTTGAGAGTGTCAAAAAATCAACCACCAGTGGGATTTTAATCTGCCGCACCAGATCGGCCATAAAAATAAACGAACCCCTGAGTAAGCCGATAACCATAAGTTCTCTTTCAAGTTCACCGTAATGGGCGGTTATTTCGGCACCAAGACGCTCAACTATTTTTTTCACTTCATCTTCCGAGACGAGTGTTTTTTCAATTTCATAGGTCTTCAAGATGTACCTTCCTTATTTTTATTTCATCAAGCGTATTGCAGACTGAAGTAATCAAAACCCATATTCAAGGCTGCAGAATTGTATTATCGATCAGCCTGATTTTTTCAAGAGCCACGGCCAGAGCCATGAGTGTTTTTCCTTCGACAGATTCGACGGGATCGAGCGTTACCGGATCACAAATTGAGATATAATCGACCTTAATCTCAGGAAATGCCGAAAAAATCCCTTCGGCTTCATCTGCGATCAATCGAGCATCCACGACACCGCTTTTTACCATTTTTTTTGAATTCTCAAGAACACGGGACAAGCTCAAAGCGGCAGGTCGCATATAATCCTTTAAATAAGCATTCCTCGAACTCATGGCCAGTCCATCGGCTTCCCGGACAATGGGGCCACCTACGATATCAATGTCAAATTTAAGATCCCTGACCATTTGCCTGATAATAGCCAACTGCTGAAAATCCTTTTCACCGAACACTGCAACATGCGGTTTGACAATATTAAACAACTGAGTAACTACCGTCGTAACGCCTTTAAAGAACACTGGCCGTGACAGTCCGCATAAATGCCCGGGCAATTTTTCCAACTCAACATAGGTCTGATATCCCGCCTGATAGAGCGTTTCATCGGTTGGCACAAAGACCGCATCCACTCCTTCTTTTTCCGCCATTTCCAGATCGCTGTCAAGAGATCGGGGATATGAACCCAGATCTTCATTAGGTCCGAATTGTGCGGGATTGACAAAGATGCTGAGAACCAGATCGTCCGCTTTTTGTTTACCGATCCGCAAAAGAGACAGATGTCCTTCGTGAAGATACCCCATGGTAGGCACAAAAGCCGTAGTTTTACCCAGGCGTCTCAGCTGATCCGCCCGGGCCTGCATTTCCTGCACGGAATGAATGATATTAATAGCTCCACCTCATTAAATTTGGAGGTTAATGATTTTCACATCAAATTCACTTCAAGGCGATTGCCCTTTGAACCTTGGGACTTCGCGTTCGGCACCAGAATATCAAGCTCACTGCATGATAACAACTGAAAATCTTTAATTGATATCATTCTACCTGTTAGCGGCCTGCAATGAGAAACACCCCGGACTCAAAATATTGATTAATCTGAACCAATATAATTGAGAATGATGCTCAGGGTTCCACCTTGTTTGGCAAGAGATGGACAATCTACAGGCTATTCAGTACGAAAATTATACTACGTGTAGGGAAAATCTATTTCCTTAAAATTTGGAGTGTCAATCTAAAGATGTTCTGGAAAAATGTCCTATCTGATTTCTGCTCCATCGGTTATGGTCTAGTGGAAATATGTTGACGAAGAAAGTCTTAGTTTCCGTGTGTTGTGAAAAAAGACATGCATCTGATTAAAAGTTGAAGGAGAATTGAAATTGTAAGATAAAACCACCAATATTCTTACTAGTTAACATAAAAATCGTTTTCCGACTCCCCTAATACTTTGTGCTCTTTCTTACATATAACTATCTTCAGCTTTCCTTCAATTGCTTTTGCCTTAATCAAATTCCATATAAACTGATTTATTTCGTTGGAAGCTATTTCATATTTTGGGCATGCATGAAAGCTTAATATGGAATTTTTCAATACATGTTTGTATGTTAAGTGCGCATATACCTAGGCATCAACCACCGAAAGATATATTAAATCGGTTAACCAGTAGGAAATCGAGGCGCAAACTGTGTTACTTCTTCATCTCTCAGATATCCACTTCCGGCGGGAGGAAGTTGGATCCCCTATGGATCCCAATTATCACCTTCGCAATGAACTTCTCTTTGATGTAGAAAAAATGTGTCAAAAGTTAAATAAGTCCCCTGCTGCAATATTAATATCTGGGGATATTGCGTATCGGGCCCATGCAGATGAGTACGTTTTTGCCCTTGGTTGGCTTGAAATGTTAGCTGATAGATGTGGCACCAACATTAAGGATGTGTTCATTGTGCCCGGCAATCATGATGTAAATCAAGAAACTGCAGCAA
>JBARUR010000319.1:0-2012 GCA_049645845.1 Desulforhopalus sp.
GGCTATGTTCATTACCAAAATACTGACGAAGATGGCGCCGCATGGGCTGACCTTTGGTGAACATTGTGTTGATGAAGAAGAAAACGAAACAATGTCGAACCTCTTGAAAAAACAAATATACTCTGAAAGTCAACTCAATGTTCATGAGAAATGCGGGTTAGCCTGGATCAGGATAATTTACCAAGAGAATGACAACAGCCCCTTATGTGAATGTATTCTACGTTCATATAATTCCTCCCTATAAAATTAACGCCGTGGTAAAACACATCGCTATAGTCAACACAGATGTTTTGTAGTTTGACGGCAGGGTAAATCTTTTTTTATCGATCCTTCAAGCGACTCAGGCGCATCAATCTCTGTGAGATTACTCTATGGAATTTTTTACAATTGCCCTACCGTTTATAAAAGTGATTTGCGCCTTTTGCCTGATGCTGGTCGGCATCAGGAATAAATTGGGCCTGGCGTTGTCTATTTTGGCCGGCGGTTTGTTTATGGGGCTTGTATTCGGACTATCAACGATGACTCTCCTTCAGGTGAGTGGTTTAGCTTTAGTCCAGGAAAAATTTCTTTTTCTTGCAGCCATCGTTGGTTCGATACTCATTCTTTCTGATGCTTTGGAGCGATCAGGTCAATCGGCACGTCTTATGGAAGCGTTGTCTGGATATCTGGTTCAGCCTCGATTACGATTGATATTTTTTCCGGCTTTGATCGGCCTGTTACCTATGCCGGGCGGGGCAATTTTTTCGGCTCCCATGGTAAAGGCAGTAAGTGCCGATATGAGCCTGGGCAACGAAGACAGAGTAGTTATCAATTACTGGTTCAGGCATGTCTGGGAAATGGCCTGGCCGCTGTATCCGGGTATAATTCTTACTGTCGCCCTGGCTGATATTCCAATAAGCTCACTTATTGCCAGATCATGGCCAGGGGTTATTGCAATGTTTGCTATTGGTTGGTTATTTTTTCTCAGGGACGGGATATTGAATACAGCTACGCTGCCAACGGAAAATATTGTTCGGGAAAATGCAGGAAAAGGAAGTCGAAGGAAGATTATTTCAGAAGGACTGCCCCTGGTTATAGCCATAATCGGAGCCATAGGCTTAGAAACGCTGCTTGCGGTATTTGCTCCAGGCATTTCTTTTGAATGGGGAGTTATCTGTGCCCTGATCATTGCTATTGCCTGTATTATGATTCAGAATAGATTGGGAGGCAGTTTCATTGTTGCTGTCCTGAAAAAAAAGAGTCTCTGGACCATGCTCATGGTTATTTCGGCAATCTTTATCTTCAAGGATGTCATGCAGGCAGCAGGTATTGTAGAAGCAATGGCATCAAGTGCCGGCGGAGGAGTTGCGCTTTTTGCCGCAGCAGTATTTCTTCCATTTTTAGTGGGAATGGTAGCGGGAATAAATGTGGCTTTTGTTGGGGCAACATTTCCCCTGTTGATTGGCCTTCTGCATTCTCTTGGCATGGAAGATCAGATAATTCCATACTTGATTCTAGGGTCCTTTTCCGGCTTTACCGGTGTTATGATTTCGCCGATTCATATCTGCTTTGTCCTCACCTGCAATTATTTCGAAACAGACCTGGCACGAGCCTGGCGCAGGATGGTTGCACCATCAATTTGTTTCGGAATGTCCGGAGTTCTGCTTTTTTGGTTTTTGCTGGGCTGAATTTTTCTGCAGAACCTGATTAGAAGTGATGGAAGAGAGGTGCCGTCATGAATTCCGGTTAATTTCTCATTTACCGGGTTAGAGGAAGGGACAAGATTGCTCCACCCTCCAGAAGAAGGATGGGGCTCATGGGTATTATCCCGCATTTCTCATGAACATTGTGTTGATTTTCAGAATATATTTGTTTTTCAAGAGGTTCGGCATTCTTTTAATTTTTTTCTAAATCAACACAATGTTCACCAAAGGTCAGTCCATGCGGCGCCATCTTCGTCAGTATTTTGCCAGTGAACATAACCTACTATGGTTCACTACCAAAAACTTTGAAGCTGACGCCGCCTGAACTGA
>JBARUR010000320.1:0-8193 GCA_049645845.1 Desulforhopalus sp.
AAAACAGAACGTGTAGCTGACACAGTTTACAGCACCAGAGAAGGAGCCAGAAGAGATATCATCGATTATATTGAAATGTTCTACAACAGCAACCGGCGTCATTCATACCTGGGTTATCTCAGCCCTAAAGAATTTGAGAAAAGGATGGCTTTGAAAAAGGCCGCTTAAAAAATTGTCCATTTTTACTGGACCACATCACACTGAATGAAATTATCGCTACAAGAAAACACACCGTTAATTTGCTAAATAATTTATGTAAGGCTGAACGCAGTGTCAAGTATATACGAGGGATATGTTGGATACGTGTTGTTTTGCGGAGAGGAACCTACAAAAATCATTTTCAATTTTGGCAGATTTTGGAGGAAATATTTACACATTTTACAGGTAAGGATTGAGTGGTTTCCTCCTTATCCGACAGCAGATAAGAGGTGTTATTAATGCTTTTAAATTTTTTAACCGTTTTGAATTTGGTTAAGTGCCGTTCATAAAGGTCATTGTTCTGACCTAAAAAATCAATAAATTTATCAAACGACATCGGTCGTGCATGTAAAAAACCTTGAAGGAGATCACAACCTTTTTCTATCAGAAAATCATTTTGCAGTTTTGTTTCGACGCCTTCCGCTATAACATTTAGCTTCAATGCTTTAGCCATTGCGACGGCCGCCATGAGTATAGCTTCATCACGTATGTCAACACCAATACCATGGACAAGGCTCTTATCAACTTTGAGAGTGTTTAGAGGCAAATTTTTTAGGGAGGTAAGTGATGAATAACCAGTCCCAAAATCATCAAGTTCAATATGCAGTCCCATTGCCCGCAGGGCCTCCAGCATATGCTGGGCTCGGCCAAGATCTTTAACAAGGCTGCTTTCAGTCAGTTCCAGTTTCAGGTGTTTTGTATCTATATTATACCGACCGATGGTTGCTCTGATTTTTGCCAGGAAATCAGCATCGGAAAACTGACGCGCACTGATGTTCACCGCAATTGCAAAATTGTCGGGCAACTTTTTCTTAGAGAGCTCAAGTATATTTTGGCAGGCAGTATTGAGAACCCATTCACCAATGGTAATAATCAAGCCGGTTTCCTCAGCAATAGGGATAAAAACTCCTGGTGATATCGGGTCCTTTCCAGGCGGAAACCATCTTAAAAGTGCCTCAGCCCCACACACTTTCCCAACACTGTTTACCTGAGGTTGATAGTGGAGCGATAGTTCATCGTTGGCAAGAGCTCTGCGGAGATCACCTGCTATAGCGGTTTTCGAACTGATGAGAACCTGCCTTTTTTTATTATAGAGACAGACACAGTTTCGGCCGAGTTCCTTTGCCTCAAACATCGCCACGTCAGCTCTTTTGAGTAACTCACCATCCGACAACTGCCTTCCCTTAAACATTGCGACACCAATACTGGCACTGGCATGATGCACACGTTTTTGAACACCAAGTGGATAGGGTGTCGCTAATGAAAGAAGAATTTTCTCAGCGATCATCATGGCAACCTGCAGAGCTTCTGTCTCGCTAGTTTCAAGCAACTCTAATAAAACAACAAATTCATCTCCTCCTAGTCGTGCAATTGTGTCGGTCTCTCTTACACATCTTTGCAAACGCTTACTAACCTCTATGAGCAGTTCATCACCAATACTATGCCCACGAGTATCGTTAAGGATCTTGAAATTATCCAGATCAATCATTAACAAAGCGCCTTGATCATTTTGTCGTTGAGCAGTAATCATTGCGTGTCGCATCCGATCTTTTAACAATCGTCTATTGGCAAGTCCTGTGAGCGGATCATAGAGAGCCAACTGCCTGATTTGATTCTCTTGGACTTTCCTTTCTGTTACATCCCAGAGATACCCATACCATTGAGTGCCACCATTTGTGAGTTTTTCTGGGGTCGCGTGACCCTCTACCCAGATCTCCCCTTTTTCAGGGTGATATACGCGGAATTGATCCCGCCATGTTGTTAATTTTATACTCGATACCAATATTCTTTTACGTACTCTGAAGTTATCACCGGAATGGATACGTCCCGCAATTCCACTTGAATCATGCATTATGTCTTCCGGAGAAACACCATAAATATCATTGACACCTTTACTTGCATATACGAACCGTCCAGCTCCTTCTGCACTCAGGTGGAATTGAAAGATAAAACCTGGAATATTTTCTGCTTGTTTCTCCAAGCGGAGCGATAGTTCTTTTCGTTCAGTAATATCTTGAATTGTGCCCTGTAAAAGATGAACTTTTCCAGTGGGATTTGTTACAGGAACAGTTTGTTGAAATACTAGACGTTCCGATCCATCCGGCCGAATAAATCTGTATTCCATTGAAATCGTTTCGTTATTTTTTAGAGCCCTCAGCAAAGCCACTTTTACAGCATTCCGATCATCAGGATGAATAAGCTGATTAGATGACTGACGACTGACGCTAAAATCGTTGGGTGAAACTCCACAGATGAGATACACCTGATCGGACCAGGTCAGTTCTCCGGTCTCAATTTCAAGTTGCCAGTCCCCAACAGAAGCCATTCTCTGGGCATCCAACAGCCTTTTCCTTGTGGAGGTTAGAGTGGTAATGGACCGTTCGAGTGAATTGAGTGTTTGTCTCATGCGACCTTCAAAAGGACGGAAAATGAATAGTATTTCAGAGAGAAGGGTAAATATTGTAGCTAACCAGATAAACCATTCAAGCCTTTCTAAACGTGCTATGGCGTTACGAGTAATCTTCTTGTACTCATCAACCGCGGCATCCATCATTGGTTCCAGGGCGTGCGGGCCATATGTTGTAAGATAGACGTAGTCTATTGAGTGAATGTTCAATTCGGCGGATGTGCTCTTATGAACAGCCTCCGCTCTTTCCAGGAAACGATGCAGAGCAACCTCGAGTCCTACCGCAGGATCCTCATAAATAATCTCTAAATTTTCGTTGGTCACCTTTGGGAAATTTAAGTCTTGTGAGCCGTGCCGCAGGGCCTGGTGAGCCTTTTTAAGTTTATTTATTGTCCTGCCAACCTGTGCCTGAGCCATGGCAAACTCAGTATCATTGTCTGAGATTGCCATGAGACTGCTGAAATAGGCAATTCTGTTGACCAATCCTGCCTGATGACCAGCAAGGCTTATTATGCTGGAATAATTTAACTGATCAGATGTAACTTTCTGCATCATTACAGATGATGATGTAATGAGAAGAGCAATGATACTGAGTCCGGTAATATACCTGAACCTGAGGTTCTCAACTGTTTTGGCGGGTAACATAGCGGACAGTCCTGAGTGTTATGAAGAGTGACACAATGGCAGAATATTGTTCTTTATATTTAGTATCTTAAATAATTTCCACTAACCTGGATCAGGCAGCTTTTTCTAACTGTCCTGCATCCTGCAATCGTTCGGTTGCATCGCTAAGAAGATTGGTCAATTGTTTGGAAATTATCTCGGCTCCTTCACTTACTCTGGCTGAAATGGTCATCGTTTGGGATGCTGCTTGTCGGACTTGTTGAATATGCTCTGAAACATCCCGAGTATCCTGCGAGGTATTGCGCACCAGCTGAGCAATCGTTTCAGTGTCATGTTGTTGTTTCGCAAGTGCGTTCTCAATGGCTGCTGAGATATCATGCAATAAAATTGCTTTCTTGTTGATATCATTAATAATTGCGACCATTTGTTCACATACTTTTTCAATTGTCATTATTTTTTCATTGATTTTACTGGTGGCATTTTCTGTTTCATAGGAGAGTTCCTTAACCTCCCGAGCGACCACTGCAAAGCCGCGACCATATTCTCCAGCTCTTGCAGCTTCAATGGTCGCGTTCAGGGCGAGGAGCTTGGTTTGATCGCTGATCTCTCGAACTATTGTGACTATGGTATTGATATCGTTTGCCGCACGGTCAAGATCACCTATGATGAGCTGAGATTTCCTGGTATGCGTGTCAAGATCTATAACGACTACGTTTTGTCTTTGTACCTCTGTTTGAATACCGTAGACAGACTTTCGCAATTGAGCAGTTGAATCGGCGACCCTCTGCGTCATTGTAGCGGTATTTTCGGCGCGCTTGGAAACAAAGGCCGATTTGGAACTTGTTGTACCTGCGATTGTTTCCATCTCTTCTGACATGCTGTTCAAATTACGCGCTTTCTTTTCCAACTCATTGATTGTCACCGACATAAAACCCAACGTTTCATCAATGACAGCTTTCTCTTTTTGTTTTCGTCTATTCTCAAACTTGATTTTTATGAGAGCATCTTTGAAATTATTTATCGCTCCGGCGAGCACACCGATCTGGTCAGTTCGTTGCAACCATGGTATTTCCGGCAATTGCCCGGCACGCAATTGATCGAAGGAGGCAATTAAAGTACGCAAAGGACGTTCAACAATCACCCTCGTCAATAAAAAAATAACCAGAAGATTGACTAAACAAACAATTCCGCCAATCCCTACTATGAATCTTTTATTCTGACGTTTGGTCTCTAAAAGTTCCTTTTCACTTTTTGCTATTATTTCAGTAAAATTTAAAATTTCTGTCCTGATTAATTCGGCTTTTAGAGCCTCATCGGCTATAACAGCCCCAAGTTGGGCCAAATTATTTTTAAGTGCATCACCATCGGATGCTTGACTTGAAATTTCATCAATTTGTCTCTTAATAGCGGCAAAAACTGTATTTTCGGGCAGAGTGTATACCTGCTTCTCGATCTTATCGGCAAACTCACCATTCTCTTGAAAGAGACCAAACGAAACTGAAAAGGTGCCTTTGTCTTCCTCTACGACCGCCTTATGTTTGGCTAAATCACGGCGCTGGGTTCGATCAAACTGAGTCCTCCAGTTTTCACTGCCTTCGAGGTTGGCCGTCTCTATCAAGTTAAAGTTGCCCTCAAGCCAAGCTTTTACCTCATTTTCGGGGTTGACCTTTAAATACTGATTGAAAGTGAGCATCTTGTTCTGTATATCAACAATAGTTTCACGCAGATGTGAGCTGTCCTGTTGTCTGATGCGCAGAACCTCATTAACATTTGATTCAACTTTTTCATTCGCTTGCCAGAAGGCATATACTAAACCACCTATACAGATAGTTGACGTTAAGGCAACTCCTATCAGAATTTTCATCCCAACTGTCAATATTTTATTGTTAATACAGCGTTTCATACCTATTCCTTGCAGTTCATGACTATTTCAAAAAAATGGTGCTGTGCTTCATTGCACAGACTCGCTAATTAAGTCGCATCTCAATAGGTACATGTTATTATTTTATTAAGAACAGATTAGGCTTTTGACTAAGTCGGCTTCTCAGTGCTGATAGGTACCCTTGGCAAGCATCTAATCATAACCCCACTCCTAAGGTTGAGATTTTTTCTGACAATTTCAACTTGGTCATGGACGATAAAACTAATCAGAAATGTAGCATTCTGACCCTTCCGGAAATTCAAAAATATTTCCTGAAAAATAGCTTCAAATGGTGCACTTCAAATCATTGATGTCTCCAAATTATTTTTACAGACCACTTTGGAGAGAGTGTCAGGCAACCTGCAAGATAATAACTGATTCTTAACCAGGTTCCTTTGGATCAAAACCTATGAGTGCTACACTGTCAGACACATAACCGATAAAAGCACCAAAACAGAAAAAACAAAGGGGAAGATATGAACAAAAAAGAGCTGGTCGAATACATTTCAAAAACCGCAGGTATTACCACGGTCCAGGCCGAAAAAGCTTTGAACGGTACCCTTGCAGGAATCAGTGAATCGCTCAAGAAAGGTGATAAAATATCCCTCATTGGTTTCGGGTCTTTTTCTACGTCCAGGAGAGAGGCAAGGACCGGTAGAAATCCTCAAACCGGAAAATCAATAGAACTTCCTGCAAAAACATATGTTAAATTCAAGGTTGGTAAAACCTTGGGTGATGAAGTGAATAACGGGTAGTGAGACATTAGTTGAAACGAAACCAGAAATTGAATCAAAACATATGAATTTGATCAAATCACAAAAATCAATGAGTCAAGTCTGGCCCACTCTCGCATTGCCTATGACGCAGCCGAGCACTTCCTTGAACTTCTGAATATTATAAGGTTTGGCGATGGCCCCGCTAAATCCGTAATCACGATAATTTGACATGATAGGGTCATTCGAATAACCACTTGACACAATCAGGCAGGCGTTAGGAAATTGAGAGAGGATCTGCTCCGCTGCCTGCTTGCCTCCAAATCCTCCTGGAATGGTCAGGTCCATAATAACTGCCAGAAATGGAGTATCGGATTCTATCGACGCCTTATAGCAATCAATTGTTTCTTCTCCGTTTGAGCATGTTGTAACGTTATACCCTAGATAGGCGAGCATCGACGATGCAACTTCAATGATCATTTCTTCGTCATCCATGACGAGGATTGCCCCGCCTGTATGCTCGCCTGCCGGTTTTCCTGAGGTTTCTTCCTGGTAATGTGCAGAGGCACTTCCAATTGATGGCAGATGGATTGTAAAGGTCGTTCCTTTGCCAATAGTGGAAGCTGCTTGAATATGACCGCCATGCCTATGGACGATCGAGTGGGCCGAAGAGAGTCCCAAACCGGTGCCTGTCGATTTAGTCGTGAAGTAGGGGTCAAAGATCTTTTTAAGAGCATCTGCGGGTATTCCGCACCCCTGGTCGATGAATGTCAGTTGGAGATAAGGGCCTGGAGGAAGTGAAAATGCGTTTTTTTCGTTCAGTAGTTCATTTCGGGCCGAGACCGTCAGCACACCTCCTCCCGGCATCGCCTGCGTGGCGTTGATGATGATGTTATGAAAAACCTGGGTCAGCTGGCCTTCATCTGCCTCGAGGGCATGGATGGAATCAGGAATGTCAACGACTCCTCTGACATTTGACCCCCGTAGGACCAAGGAAAGCGCTTCGTTTACAAGCTGTTTGAGCGACACCGCGTGCTTGATCGGCTGACCGCCGCGAGCAAAGGTCAGGAGTTGCTGCGCCAGTTCTCCGGCCCTTACTGCTGCCCTTTCCGCTTCTGTCAAGAGTTTGCTGGATTTATGGGTGGTATCGAGAAAAACTTTCGCAAACGAGATGTTACCCATGATTCCAGTCAGAATATTGTTGAAATCATGGGCAATTCCTCTAGCAAACACACCCAAGGATTCCAGCTTCTCAAATTTCAGCTTTTCATATTCGAATTTTTTCAGCTCCGTTATATCGCGGGTGACAGAGAGGAAATGGGTAACCCCCTTGTGGGAGATAAGTCTTGCCGATATCAATGCGTCAATGATGCTGCCGTCTTTTAATCGAAATTGCGTCTCAAGATTCTGATAAAACCCTTTTTCCCGAATCCCCTGGATTAATATGCTCCGATCAGCCGGATGGTGCCAAAGGTTGAGTTCCAGGACCGTCTTGCCTATAACTTCCTCACGGGTAAAACCTGTAATTTTAGTGAATCCTGGATTGATATCGACATAACAACCGTCATCCAGACGGCTGATAGTCACTGCGTCGGGATTGAAATCAAATGTTGTACGGAACTTGTCTTCACTTTCCCGCAAGGTGTTATTCAACCTCCTAAGCATTTCATTTTGCTCGGCGAGTTTAAGATTAACAAGTCAGAGTTCGTCTTCCTGACACTTCCTGTTGTTGATGTTGAAGGTCACACCGATAAACCGTCTGCCATGCTTATAATTCGAACTCTGCATGATTTTTCCGTAATTGGCGTACCAGACCCATGACCCGTCTTTGGCCTTCAGTCTAAACTCGCATCGGTATTCAGTCGTTACCCCTGTCAAATGCTCATTGATCGCTGCCTTGACTAAGGGGACATCCTCTGGATGGACAAAGGCAAACTGGTCGTCTATACAGACTAGGGCCTCCTCTTCGCTATAGCCGAGTTCTGCGAATGTTTTAGATGCCTTCCGGGTAACCTCAACCGGTAACCAGATCGTTCTCCCATAGATCAAGTCCCGCAGCCTCCAGAGCAAGTGCCAGGCGATCGTTATTGAGCTCTTCTTCAGCTATCGTTTTACATTCCAGACTTTAACTCTTGAGGATATGGGAGAGCGCCTGCATACCCGATGTTGCGCAACAGCCCGGCAAAAGAAGAGACCAGGCATTGAACACTGTACAGAATTTTAATGTGTCAGTATTGATCAAAACTCCAAAACAGAAATTGTCAGATCGGATCTCGATTTCTAGAACTCATAAAACATGACGAGGCAGACAAACAACGAATTCGGATGAA
>JBARUR010000321.1:0-15773 GCA_049645845.1 Desulforhopalus sp.
TTTAGGACACCTTCTTGAGGTTTTAGCAGGTTGCGGGGCTCATGCAGTCCTCAATTATAATGCGCTTCCTTTTTACTCCGGGGCTCATGATATGTACAAAAAAGGGCAGACAACCGGCAGTAATAAAGCCAACAGAAATCTGGTTGCAAGATATCCGCTTATTGTGGAACAGGCTTTGTCCCGCTCTCAGGAAGAACTTCTCTATGATCCGCAAACCTCTGGAGGTTTGTTGTTGTCACTCCCTAAAGACCAGGCCCAAAAGTTGCTGCAGGATCTGCATTCGGCAGGAATCGACACCGCAGTAAAAGTTGGCGAGATTGTTGAGGGAGCTGTCGGAATAAATATTCAGTGACAAGTGTTCATAAGCAGGTCTAGCTGTCTTTAAGGGCCGATAGGGATTCATCAAGAGAATGATGGATAGTAATAAAAGAATCAAATCCCGAGATTTCGAAAACTTCCTGGACATGTTCCTGCATAGCACAGGCGACAAAGAGGTACTGCCCCGATTTGTATGCCTTGGCTGTGTTCAGCACGATTCGCAATCCAGCGCTGGAGATATAGTCGAGATTATTAAAGTCAAATAGTAGATGTGTAGATGGAGAAACAAGAAAATCCTGCAATTGTTGCTCAAATTGTGGCGCAGAGTTAGAATCTAGACGTCCTGCAAGAGCAAAAATAGTTGTGTTTTCTTTCTTGGTGATAGTTGTTTCCATGTGAGTTTTGCAGGCATATAACGGTGCCTGTGCTCTCCTAAGATAAGGTTTTTTGTAAAGTTAGGATGTTCTTGTTATTTAACCTGCTATAATTCCAGTATTCACAGAATTGACGAACCAAAAGAATGCCGAGTCCGCCACATCTTCTTTCGTCGAGGGGAAGGTTGGTATCGGGCAACTGGCAGAGCGTCGGATCGAAAGGAAGTCCCTCATCGATTATTTGTATTGTTATCTTCCGACCTATTTTCGTCAGCGTTATCTCTATAAGGTTGTTCTTATCACAGTCGCCATATTCGATGGTATTAGTGATAAGTTCATCAAGAACGAGGTTTATTTCCGACAAAATTTTCTTTGGCAGAGACCATTGTTGCTCTAATAACTGGAGTTGATCAAGCAGAGTGCTAAGTTCTGAAAGATCGTTATTTATCTTAAAAGATATTTTCATTTTCTATCATCTATAAGACTGTCGCTCCCGTTCTGCTGAGGCAGCATGGTGCAGCTTGGTTGATATTTTTCCTCTCCCACTGATGCAGTTCCAGTAAAAGAGCTTTTAGTGACAGCTTAGTCGTTTCGGGAAACTGTTCAAGTATTTTTGAAAACTGTTTTCGATTGATGGTTAAAACAGTTGTTTCTGTTGCTGCTTCCAGGGTGAAAAGGGCGGGCATAGCTCCTAGAAGCGAAAAGAAACCGAGAAAATCGCCTTTGGAATACTGTTGGACGATTACTTTTTCATTGTCATAGTTTTTCAAAAGAGTCAATTGTCCGGATAGTATTAAATAAGCCAGTCCGTGGTCTTCGCCTTCCTCAAAAAGCACATCCCCGGAAACCAGTCGAGCTCTTTCAGCAAGAAAGGCCAGGAGTTTCATAGCCTTACCTGGAAATGAAGAGAAGAGATGAACTTCTTGCAAGAGTTCCAGGTTCTGTTGCATTTCCGGAATCTGATTATTTTCTGCCGTGTATGAGCTCATGGAGTATTCCTTTTTGTTCAATGAGTTCCTGGTAGGTACCGTACTCAACCATTTTACCTGCTTTCATTACTGCAATTTTATCAAATGTGTTTAATATGTCCAGCCGATGAACCGCGGCTATCACTGTTCTTTTACCTTTCCAGCGAGTTGTCATCAAACGTTGGATTCTAGCTTGAGATTTATTATCAAGGGCCGAAGTCGCTTCATCCATCAAAATGATTTTCGGTTGTTTTATGAGTACTCTGGCGATAGCAAGTTTCTGTTTTTGTCCTCCCGAAAGACGATCCCCCATGGTTCCAACCTGAAAACGCATACCAAATGCTGCAATTTTCTCAAGATAATCTTCCTCAACCAGCAGATGCATAATTGATTGGTTAATAATTTCCTGAGCCTGAGGCAGGCCGGGTTTGATTTTGCCGAAAAAGATGTTGTTCAGTATAGACTGGCCATGAATGTAGTTTTCTTCTGAAAAGAAAGTAAACAGACGTGGCTCGACAGTCTGCGACCATTGTGGAAAAGTTCTTCGAGCCGAAAGTATTTTCTCCTTAAGTTCTTTCGATAGCCTGCTCATGGTGTGAATAGCGGGCGTGAAATTAAGGGCCAGAGAAAG
This sequence comes from Desulforhopalus sp., assembly GCA_049645845.1. Lineage (GTDB taxonomy): Bacteria > Desulfobacterota > Desulfobulbia > Desulfobulbales > Desulfocapsaceae > Desulforhopalus_A. The sequence continues at coordinate 2,292 of JBARUR010000321.1, forward strand.
GAGGAAGGATTGATTCTGCGGTGGCAGTGAATCAAGGGATTGCTTTTTTAGTTTGAGAAGAATATTTTCGCATTCTTCCATTTTATCCGCAGGGACAGGGCTGTTTTTAAAGAAGAGATCAGCGGTGCCGACACCGGATAAGATGTCGACTGCCTGTCCAGCAAGCTCGATACCGAGCGAGGTAAGGGGATTCAGGAGGTCAGCCGATTTGAGAAAAGATCGAAAGCGGCTATTGCCAGGGAGGAGTTGATAACTGAATTCCTGGTTTATACTGGTTCCAAAAAGAATGTTTTCGGCTACATTTGAATTAAAATGATATTCATCCTGGTTATAGAACTCCACATAGTCGCTGAGCTTATCTCCAAATTTTTCACGAAAGTGGTGGCGAATGCGAATAACCTTTTCGATGGTTTTCCCATCGTCCGGTTCAATATGACTGTCGAGTCCGAATCGCATTACATCGACAAAAAGGCCTACCTGCTGGAGAACTAAAATCATCCTGTCCAAATCGATTGTTGATTCGGTTGTGGAGGAATCTGCAGACTTTGATTCGATTGCAGCCTTATAGGCATAGGCCAGGTTTTCTTCGATTGAATCTGTGAAGATGAATGGGTGCTGAGAGACATATCCTATCTTTTGAATGATTTCATTTTTAGTGAGGGTGGAGAGTTCTCGCTCGTCGATTTGAATGCTGCCCGAAGTATAATTGAACATCTTGCCGATACTCCGGATGAGAGTACTTTTGCCGCCTCCTGAATAACCGACGACAGCAAGGTGTTCTCCCGCTGCAAGAGAAAAAGATATGCCATTAAGTAGACGATGACCGTCAATGGTGTCGTAGATAAGATTGCTAACGTCGATACGACCAGTTAAAGGAAGATCTCGTGCTTTGACAAGGTCGAGCGAGAACTCAGGGACTGATTCGAAATAGCCCATGGTTCGCCGGTAACGGACTGATGCATCTTGATAAATCTGGTAAAAATCGATTAATTCTTTCCAGGGATCATAAAGCTTTTCCTGAGCAGATAAAAAAGCCACCATCGCGCCCAAAGCAAGTTCACCGTGCATTACCAGATATCCACCGAAAAGAAAAACGACAAAGGGGCCAAGGCCGACGAAATAGTTATTCACCGTCTTAATTCCAAAGCGGAAGAGGGACCATCGAATTCTAATTTTCCTTAGCTTTTCAGCAAGATTGTCAAATTTTCTCCCTTCCTGCTTATATGCGCCATGCACCTGTATTTCGTGAATGCCCGATATCGATTCCGCAATTTGGCTTGATGTCGTTCGGGAGAGGTCAACCCTTTTTTTGTTGGCTCTGTTGGCCTTTTTTTGCAGGATAGGTATGACGAAAACGACAATTGGATAGATGAGCAGGGTGGCGATGGCAAGTTTCGTGTTCAGCCAGAGCAGGTAGCCGGCGAAGGCCAAAAGAGTGAGAATGTTGGTGACCGGCACGGCAAAGGCCATTCCGGCAAAAGTACCGGCCGTGCTGAGTTCGGTCATAAGTGAAGAGACAACCATTCCCGGCTGTGTGGTGCGGAAAAAACCTAAAGAGAGGGTGAGAATATGGTTATATAATTCCTTCCGCATTACCATCATAGCTTTTTCGCCGATGACAGCCTGAAGATAGTTGATTGCCAGTTTCAGTCCGCTTGCTGTAGTGATGGCAATGATGTAAATGATGCTGTAGAAGATAAGCCCTTCGACATTTCTCAGGGCGATCGAGTCATTGATGATTCGTTTCTGCATTTCGAGGGGGAGTACCCTGGCAAAAACGATCAAAATAATTACCGCCAGTAGAATAAGCTGCAGTTTGAGATTATCCTTGAACACCCAGTAGAAGAGTGATTTCTCAGTTATTGGTGAAGCTTTTTTAGTCTGCTTCATTTGTCTCCTCGTGGGGATTGTGCCTTGATTTCGGTTACTCGTTCACCAGTAACACCCAACAAGGAGTTTCCTTGAACTGAAGTTTTCCTGAAAGTTTTTATTCTTCAGATAGTAACGCATTGAGTATCCAAGTCCAGGAGATAGTAACTTTTCTGTTGAAAAATTCAGGGGTTCGATCAAGAAGATCGCGGGGTGTCATGGGACTCTGTTTCTGTTAGCCTGAGATCGGCAGCATCGGTCCTTAGTAATCATCTACCAAAAGTATTTAACAGTAAAAGCGGAAAAATCGAGAATAGTGCATTTGTTCTGTAAGGAGCATCATTGAGTAATTTTTTTGTTGCTGGAGCAGGGTGATTCGCATGGAGTAAAAGACTTGACAATGGTTTTTATCTTCTGTACTTTTTTCTATTTAATTATGCTATGAAATACTTATGAGCATATGCAATAAAATGGACATATGTAGTATCTGTTGGTAGTTCCGTGATTTTTATGATCTTTAATATTGTCAGGAATACCTTTTTTGGTTGTATTTTATCTCTGTTTGCCTCATTAATTGATAGCTTTGCTCAAGTAAAGTTATAGTTTTATCAGTCTCGAAGTTTGTGATTTTATAAGGTCTGGGTACTTTTTTAATTCTTCAGAATTAGAAGAAAATCTAAGGTACTAAAATAATATGTAAATTTGATCGTGTAAGGAGCAAGGAACGATGAGTAATATGTTGGCTGAAATTCTCCCGCAGGAAGGCGGTCTGGAAGCGACCGGATCAGGTAAGTACAACCTCACAATTGGTTTGCTGGCGTTGCTGACCGTTGTCGGGATTGGTGCCGGCGTTCATTCTCTGTACGTGGGGCATGAACATACCTTTGGGGTGAGTCGTGGTGTCCCCTGGGGCATTCTGATCGCTGCCTATGTCTTTTTTGTTGTCACTTCGACAGGGCTGTGTATTGTCTCTTCCGTTGGCCATGTTTTTGGTTTTAAAAATTTCAATCCCATTGCCAAACGGGCTGTATTTATGTCAATCAGCACCATTATAGCGGGTTTTCTGGTCATCGCTTTTGAGATCGAAAACTCCTGGCGGATGCCGGTGGGTAATGTGATAGGCGCCAATCCAACTTCAAATATCTGGTGGATGGGCACTTTGTATGGTGCCTATTTATTTTTCATGATGATTGAATTCGTCATGCTGCAGAAGAATAATCATAAAGTGGCTATGAGTTTTGGACTCGCAGGGTTGTTGACTGGTGTTGTTGCTCACTCCAACCTTGGTGCGGTCTTCGGTCTTCTAAACGGCCGCGAATTCTGGCATGGACCGTATATGCCTATTTATTTCATTACCTCTGCAGCGATGTCTGGTTGTGTAGCTATTATTTTCTTCACCTATATTGCCTATAAGTTCAACGGCTGGAAAATGAGTGATAAGATGAAGAAGTCGATGGAGAGCGTAGCGAAAATGGGCGCTCTGATGATGGCTGTAATTATCTTTTTTACCAGCTGGAAGATGATTACCGGAGTGACTGGTCAACCTCCTGGAAAATATGAGGCAATGCAGGCGCTGCTTAGCGGTCCGTATGCCATAAATTTTTGGATAGGTGAGGTTGCTCTCGGTATGATAATACCTTTTGTGATCATTTTAGCGGTAAAAGGCCGGAATATGAATGCTCTGTTTATCGCCTCGCTAGCCGGGATGATAGGCATTTTTTATATGAGGTATGATCTCGTCATAGTGGGGCAGTTAGTACCGGCCTATCATGGCATGGGGCTGGTGGATTATCCCGACCTGCTCACTTATTCACCTATGCTTCATGAGAATCTTGTGGTATTGGGTGGAATAGCGTTTTGTGGATTGACCTTTTTTATTGGTGAAAAATTATTTCGTGGGCATGTTTCGGAACAACATTGATATCTTTGGATTTAGTGTACCTGTTCTGCTCCAGGAAAATTAAGGCTCTGGCTGTTGAATCATTGTCCGAGTTTGTTGAAAATTAAGAGGTTTAGTATGAAAATCGATGATTTAGAACAGATGGAAAGTGAAGATCTGAGTACCCTTCCTTCGGCTGAGCGTCGGAAGTTTTTAAAGTTTGGATTGGCTGTAACCGGCATGTATCTCGGAGGAAGTGTGCTGTCTCTGACTTCCGTTAAAGAAGTACATGCAGCAGGTGTTGTTCCTGAAAGAGGCAAATATTCTTATACCCCTCATTATTCAATGGTTATAAGGGAGCAACTCTGCATCGATTGCGAGCGATGCGTAGTGGCGTGCAACAAAACCAACCACGTGCCATCGTATGGTTACAGGACGGATATTCTTGAAAAACGCCGATCTCTTGGTGAAGATAAATTTGAAACCACTTTTATGCCTGTGCTCTGTAACCACTGTAATAGACCACCGTGCGTGAGAGTATGTCCGACGACAGCGACCTGGAAAGATGAGAAAACGGGTATTGTGGTTATGAAACCCAGTCGTTGTATCGGCTGTAAAACCTGCATGACCGCATGTCCTTATAACGCACGATATTTTAAAGAGGAAACAAGGGCGGTAGATAAATGCGACTTCTGTCTGGAGTCACGATTATCCAAAGGGGAAACAACGACCGCCTGTGTCGAAGCCTGCCCTGCCGATGTGCGTGTCTTTGGCGATCTGGCTGACCCTGAAAGCAGAGTTTATCAGCTTGTACACAAACCAGAAACCATGGTTTGGGTGTTGCGGCCGGAAACAGGTGCTGTGCCTAATGTATTTTACATTAATTCCTAAGCTGGAGAGTAATTTGATCTTTTCCAAGTGTAAGATATCCAAAACTGGGGAAGTGACGGTGATACGTGGGAGAAAAAAATGAAGAAAATTCTATTATTGTTGGTTCTCGGTGTTTTTCTGCTTTCAGCTGGATTGCTTTCGGCCAGTAAAGATATGCAGGTTGAAGATGAATATGATGAAGATATGTATGGGCCTAAAGATCCCATCGTTTGGACAAAGCCGGTTCAGTCAGTCATTTTCGATCATAAAGTTCATACAATGGATGCCGGATTGGATTGCGACTCCTGCCATGATGATTTGTTTGAAATGGAAGCTGGAGCAGCAGAGCAAAATGAAGATTTCACTATGGCTACTTTATATGAAGGTGGTTATTGCGGTGCCTGTCATGATGGTTCGACAGCTTTTGCTTCAGATACGCGTTGTACAAGCTGTCATATAGGTGTGCGGGGGCATTCCCGATTACTCGGCGAAGATGATTCAACAGAAAAAGCACATTAAGTAATAAAGCACATCGGCCTTGGCCATTGATTTAAGAAGGACCATTAATTTATTAATGGTCCTTTTGTTGTTTGGCTACAAATTGTTCTTATAAAGCAGATTGCTTCCACTCCTTCCCGGTTTATAATTTTTTGGGACGCAGAATGTGCCCCAAAAATAAAATCACTCTAATATCCTGATAAATAATATAAAATTACAGAAGTCTCCCTCCTGACCACTCAGATCCATCCCTCTTTTATAGAGCTGTTCTTCTTCTTGTTAAGAAAAATCACTGTTATTCCAGTAAATTATATTCTTTCCCAGGTGGGCGCAAAACGCGCCCGATGGAAAAGCGCGATTGGGCGAAATTCGCGTCATGCAGGGGAAGTGTGTCAAGGCAAGAATCCCTGCTGTTGTCTCGAGATATAGTGAAATTAATTAGTAAAACAACAAGATAGATATATGGGCTGATTGGGAATCACATGTTTCGTTCTGTGGCACACCTCTTGCTATTTAATAGATAACTTAAGAATTGTTCTGATCAATTAAATATGGAGGCTGTCATGGCAACTACCCTGCACAAACAAGCAATAGATCGACCGGTTGAGAGTGTTTTTCAAAGTCTCTGTATCTTGGTTGAACAGCTAAGCGAATGGTTTTGGTTTCTTTTGTCATTTGTTCTCTTTGTCGTTTTGGGGCCCTTTAGTGCGCCCATTGCATTAATAGCACTTTATAAATTGGGACTGGAAGAGAATGATCATTCTGAACCTGAATCAATAGCCGCCAAATAACGTGAACAAATTATTCTGTTTGACAAATACAATCTGGTTAAGAAGGAGATAAAAAAATGGAAGGGAATGTATCTATAACCACTGCACCGACATCATTCAAACTGCCGGCGAATAAACTCATGTGGCTGAGTCTGTTTATGATTGTAATCGGAGTTGCGGGAGCGATTTATGCACAATGGGTTGGACATCATCATGCCTTTGCCAATACCCGCGAAATGCCCTGGGGAATGTTGATAGGTGTATATGCATATTTTGCAATAATTTCAACGGGACTTTGTGTGTTAGCCGCATTTAGTCATGCTTTTGGAGGCAACCAGATGGCACCGTTGGCCAATAGGATGGTTTGGCTTTCAATTATTACGCTTCTCGGAGCATTTATGGTGATAGGTCTTGAGATAGAAAATCCCTGGCGAATGCCACTCGGAGTTGTCTTGTATCCTAATGTTACTTCGAATATCTGGTGGATGGGAACACTTTACGGTTTGGCAGTTGGTGTCATGTTTCTAGAGCTTTTTTTGATTATCACCAAACGTTTTTCAGCAGCAATTATCCTGGGAGTTATTGGAGCAGTTACGGAGGCTCTTGCAAACAGTAATCTTGGATCCGTTTTTGCCTCTCTTCAATCGCGTCCTTTCTGGTACGGCTCTCAGCTTCCTGTATTTTTTCTCGCCTGTGCAGTTTTATCTGGAGCTGCAGCCATAGTGATGTTCACGCATTACAGTCATATCCTGCAAAAAAGAAAGATGGCAGACAATACCTTTCAGGGATTGCAGACTGCCGGGAAGATTATGGTCCTTATGACATTTCTGGTCACTCTGGCAACAGTATGGAAATTTGTTAATGCTTACTGCAGTACCGAGGAAATGATTATGGCTGCTGATTCTATGATTAAAGGCCCCCTTTCTACCAACTTTTGGGTATTTGAAATAGGTATCGGACTGATTTTGCCTGGCCTTCTTCTGGTAGCTACCCGTTTGAAGTCAATTCATGCCATGTCAACAGCTGCTTTGATGATATTAGTCGGTCAATTCTTCTCACGCTATAATCTTGTAGTTTCCGGTCAGATTGTACCAAACGAACATGAGTTCGTAGGTGTACCACAATATTTGTCATATATGCCGTCAGCCGCTGAATATCTTCTGGTTGTTGCCGGACTAGGAGTGGTTGGCCTGGGTTTTGTCCTGGGAGAGCGATTTCTCGATGGCATATTTAACGGCAAGACCTCTCATTAATTGACAGCGAATACTCATCACCAATACTTTCGGTGCGGTGATTCAATCCCGCGCCGGAAGTATCACAAGGAAAAGGGAAATGAAAGAAAATAAGGCACTGTTCACTATAGGTACTGCAGCTGAAATGTTGGAAGTTCATCCCCGTACTTTGAGAAACTACGAAGATGCCGGACTTATCAGTCCATTACGAAAAGGATCCTGGAGGTATTTTACATTGAGGGATTTACAGTGGATAGAGTGTCTCAGAGAGATGGTTCATGAGCATGGGATAAGTATAAATGCGGTGAAAAAGCTGCTGAAGTTTACTCCATGCTGGAATATAATTGACTGTCCATTCGAGAAAAGAAGGCGATGTTCTGCATTCTTCTCAAACACACTGGTACCCAAAAAAATTATCAGAAGTGCCCCGGCTCCGATGAAGGATGATGTCGCCGCATAGTTTTTAGGCTCCGTTTCCAACAGCCTTTTCTTCCCTTGTATATCCTTTCCTCATGTTTTTTCTATATTTCTAATCTTACGGGATGCTTTCGTACTGATTGCTGAAGCGCCCCCTTCCTTTTCAGTTCTTATTTCTTTTTTTTTGTCTGTATTTCTTTCCGGTAAGACAACTTTTTATCGTTTCACTTATGGCGCAAAATGCGCCCTTTGTGAAAGGGGCTTAAAATTCGCCCCAAAAAGAGATGAGGAAAGTTGGTTCTGCTAGATTGCTCATGATGAAATAATTACTTGATAACAGCTGATAAAGTGTTTTGATGTGTTGTTTTCCGTCTTTGGTTATTTCAGTTGATAGCTAATTATTGTGGTCAATAAGTTGACAACTGTAGTTGTAAGATGTATCGGTAATATAAGTTTTAAAGAAATGAGGATGAGTGATGGAAAACAGTAGTAGGATTGGTTAGGCCGTATTTCACATGAACATTGTCTTTGTTAAGAAAAAAATAAAGTAATATCGAACCTATTGAAAAAACAAATATATTATGAAAATCAACACAATGTTCATGAGAAAAGCGGGTTAGCTGCATATTTGATCAGGAGGGACTATGGAAGGGTTATATTTTCTCATACTTTGGATAGGGAGTGCTTTATTGCACACATTGTACGAACTAAAGGTGAAACCATACATCGATAGCATTAATGAAGAAAAATCGGGTAATTGGCCGTTTTCTTAACAATGATAATGAACAAAGAATAAACTATTTCGAGAGAGGTGAAAAATGAACAATGTCTTAACTGGAATTCTGCCGCAGGAAGGCGGTCTGGAAGCGACCGAATCAGGCAAGTACAACTTCACCATCGGTTTGCTGGCGCTGCTGACCGTTATCGGGATCGGTGCCGGCGTTCATTCTCTGTATGTGGGGCATGAACATACCTTTGGAGTGAGTCGTGGTGTCCCCTGGGGCATTCTGATCGCCGCCTATGTCTTTTTTGTTGTCACTTCGACAGGGCTGTGTATTGTCTCTTCGGTTGGCCATGTTTTTGGTTTTAAAAATTTCAATCCCATTGCCAAACGGGCTGTATTTATGTCTATTGGGACCATTGTCGCCGGTTTTCTGGTCATTGCTTTTGAGATCGAAAACTCCTGGCGGATGCCGGTGGGTAATGTGATAGGCGCCAATCCAACTTCAAATATCTGGTGGATGGGCACTTTGTATGGTGCTTATCTTTTTTTCATGATGATTGAATTCGTCATGCTGCAGAAGAATAATCATAAAGTGGCTATGAGTTTTGGACTTGCAGGGTTGTTGACTGGTGTTGTTGCTCACTCCAATCTGGGTGCAGTCTTCGGACTTCTGAACGGCCGCGAATTCTGGCATGGACCGTATATGCCTATTTATTTCATTACTTCTGCAGCGATGTCGGGTTGTGTCGCTATTATTTTCTTTACCTATATTGCCTATAAGTTCAACGGTTGGAAAATGAGTGATAAGATGAAGAAGTCGATGGAGAGCGTAGCGAAAATGGGCGCTCTGATGATGGCTGTAATCATCTTTTTTACCAGCTGGAAGATGATTACCGGAGTGACCGGTCAACCTCCAGGAAAGTATGAGGCAATGCAGGCGCTGCTCAGCGGTCCGTATGCTGTTAATTTTTGGGTAGGTGAGGTTGCTCTCGGTATGATAATACCTTTTGTGATCATTTTAGCGGTAAGAGGCCGGAATATGAATGCTCTATTTATCGCCTCGCTAGCCGGGATGATTGGCATTTTTTATATGAGATACGATCTCGTTATAATAGGGCAGTTGGTGCCGGCTTATCATGGTATGGGCCTGGTTGATTATCCGGATCTGCTCACTTATTCGCCTATGCTTCATGAGAATCTTGTGGTATTGGGTGGAATAGCGTTTTGTGGATTGACCTTTTTTGTTGGTGAAAAACTTTTCCGGGGGCATGTTTCCGAACAACATTAATTGAGGATGGCTGCCGTAATTGCAATTTGAAAGATATGAGAGATTACCTATGGCGAAAAAGAAAACACAGATTGAACCATTAAGGAAAGATCTTCCTATCTATCCTATTGGAGTGGCAGCTAAATTGCTGGATGTACATCCACGGACTCTGCGGATTTATGAGGATGAAGGTCTGATAAAACCCGCTCGTGAAGGCAATAGGAGACTCTACTCCAATAACGACATTACCTGGATAGGATGTCTGCGCGGGCTCATTCATGATGAGGGAATTTCTATCCCCGGTATTAAAAAGCTCCTCCGTTATGCAACGTGTTATGAAATTGCGGATTGTCCCAGAGAAACCCACTGCACATGTGATGCGGTAGTCGATAGGGCCATCCCGCGAAGCCTGCGACTTGCTGGGGATCCGGAAGAAGAAAAACGGGCGAAAGAGCGGGATATTGCTGCAAGGAAAGTGAAGTCTGAGGAAACAGATAATAAGGCAAAATCAAAAGGCCGCAAAGCAAAATAATGAGAATTACATTGCCAACGTAATATTTTTTAAAACCAGATCTTACAAACGACCTGCCCATCTTATTGGGCAGGTCGTTTTTATTTAACCCGCATTTCTGTTCAGCAATGTCGAACCTCTTGAAAACTGATATATTCTGAAAATCAATAGAATGTTCATGAGAAGTGCGGGTTAATATGTGGTATACAGAGAGCCTTTTATTTTCTTTTTTTTCTATGTAGTATATCGTGAAACGTTACCAGCACCCCATATGCGCTCCGGAACACCCGGAGTCTCCCTCCGGTCGTTTACCTCCAAGCGTTTACAGGTCGTGGGCTATGCGGACATTTTACTTTTCCCGGTAAATAATGACAGTATGTCAACAGACAGATATCTTTATCTACTTTAGGATAGATTGATCATTGGCTTTGAATCCGTGCGGCTGTTCGTAAGTTAATTTGTGAGGTTTTTTTATGTATAAAAAAGCATACTTACCTGTAAAACAAAAACAGGTTTCTACTCTGGTGTTTGAACAATTAAGGGATAATATCTTTCGCGGCCAACTTGGCCCTGGACAACAGCTCCTGCCTGAGCGTGAGCTGGCCGCCACCATGCAAGTGAGTAGAACGTCAGTAAGAAATGCTATTACTCAGCTTATCACTATGGGATATTTGGAGACTCGTCAGGGCAAAGGTACCTTTGTTGTAGATAGGCGGGGAACAGATGCCAATAATCCTTTCGCGAATATTATCTGTTCAGGCCGTTCCTCTGTAGATGAAGTTCTCGAATTTCGAATTGGTCTAGGTTCACATGGAGTCGCATTGGCCGCTGAAAGAGCTACCGACAGCGATATTAAGTTTCTGGAAAGCGTGCTGGAAGGCTCAAGTAAAAGTGGGCTAAACGCCCAGGCAGAAACTGAAGCTGACATTGCCTTCCACATGGGGATCGCTTATGCAACTCACAATTCCGTCTATGTTGATTTAACGAGGCAATTCTATGAATATATGTTCTACAGATTAAAGGAATTGCATTATCTTCTTTATGAAACCAAAGTAAATCTGGATCAGATTGAACAACAGCATACTTCAATATTAACAGCAATTAAGGCTCATGATCCTCATGCTGCCAGAGAAAGTATGCTGCTCCATATTCAATTTTTACGAGATGTTGTGCATGAGCATAACGATGAGTTGGAATAAAATGGTATTTGTAAACGTCCGCCAGTACCCCATATGCGGACGATCAAACCGCCGTGCATAGGCCATATGTTTAAAAGAAATGATGGCTAATGGCTTTCGTGGTCGAAATAGAGCTTCTGAAAATCTTCGGCCGCAGCCCTGAGTTTTGCAACATTGGCAAGGTCTGTTGTTTGTTTGCATTCCATGCTGGCAACAAGCATTTTATGGAGAGCAGCGATCTTTTTGTCATAATTTTTGGCGTCCGTTTTAATACGCTGAGTCATAAAATACTGGCTGACGATTTCCTGCAATAAGTTTGCATGAAGCTCCTTGTTGGTTACCCATCGGACCAGCTGATTAGCATTGTTACCTTTTTCCAACTCTACCACCATCTGCATGGATTTCTCTATCGTAGTGGCATGTTCGAAAATCATTTCCATACGAGCTTTATCATCGTATATGCCGCAGGGTATTTCGCAATGAGCCAATGCGCTGCCGGCAAAGAAACCACAGGATGTGAGCAATATAACCAAGGTGAAGATTCTTTTTTTCATCATTTCCTCTCTAGTAAATTGTTGTTAGCCAGGGACGCCAGACAAAAGTCGACACGCTGCCTGACAATGATCAGTGTGATCAATATATGCAGCTGATATAGTTTGTCAATAAGGTCAGTTTGTTTCTGGAACTAACGTGCATTAACTGTCTATTTCCAGGACATTGGATAACTGATATTTTTCGATCTTTCGCCGTAAAGTATCTTTGGAAATTCCGAGTTCCCTACAGGTAAGCATTTTCTTCCACTTGTTTCTTTCAAGCGAAAGCTGTATCGCACTCTTTTCGATATCTTCAAGAGAATGTCCTTCATAGGCTGAAAGCAATGGAGAGACTAACTCTTCCCTATCGCCAAACGTTTCAGGAAGGTGTTCAAGCTGGATAAAGCCGCCTGGGCAAAGGATGAAGCCATACTCAATGATATTCTCCAGCTCGCGAATATTGCCGGGATATGAATATTTCATCAGCAGGGTGATGACCTCGTCACTTACGCCGACGATGTCTTTTTGTTTTTCAGCTCTGAACTTTTTGACGAAATGATCGAGAAGCAGAGGAATATCTTCGAGTCTCTCTCTAAGAGGAGGCAACAATATATTTACGACATTCAGGCGATAATAAAGATCATCTCTAAACTCGCCTCGTTTTACGAGTTCAAGAAGATCTTTATTGGTGGCCGCTATGATACGGACATCAGCTTTAATGGGAGTATTGGATCCTAAAGGCTCATAAACCTTCTGCTGCAGCACACGAAGAAGTTTCACCTGGAGGGATTGCGGAATATCTCCTATCTCATCCAGAAAGATTGTTCCGCCTTCGGCTGCGGCAAAACGGCCGATTTTATCCTTACGGGCATCGGTGAATGCACCGGCCTTATAGCCGAACAGTTCTGATTCAAGCAGGGTGTCCGGCAGCGCACCGCAATTTACTACAACAAAAGGCCGATCATTTCTGGAAGAGGCATTGAAAATAGCGCTGGCTACCAGCTCTTTTCCTGTGCCGCTCTCTCCAAGGATCAGGACATTACTTTCGCTTCTGGCTATTTCCGGCATGATCTGGAATATACGCTGCATGGACAAACTTTTGCTGATAATCTGGTCAAAAGTGTACTTTTGGGTCAACTGTTGCCGTAAGCTCATTTCCACGCTGAGATCACGAAAGGTTTCTACTCCACCCAGGACGTTTCCGTCGTGGTCTACCAGAGGTGCGGCACTTATGCTCACTGATACTTTGCCGCCGTTCCTGTTTTTTATTGTTATCGTCCTGCCGGCTACAGGCAGTCCAGTGTAGAGACTTTCGGCTATGGCGCAGTTCTTTCCACAGATGGATGAACAAAAAACATCGCTGCAATATTGACCTATGGCGGACTCCCGATTCCAACCTGTAATCACTTCTGCCGAAAGGTTGAAGGAAGTGATGCGCCAGTCGCGGTCAACAGTGAAAACTCCATCCGCCACTGAGTCCAGGATAAGTGCTTTTTGCAGACGATTGGTATTATCCCGAAAAGATTGGACACCTCCTAATATATCTCCGGTATGGCCGATAAATGGGGCTGCGCTGACACTGACAGGAATAGAATATCCATCTTTGCCAATGATAAAAAGTTCTCTGTCAACGATGGAGATCTTTTCCTGCATACAGGTGCTTAAAGGACAGCTCTTGAAGTTTTTACTGGAAAGGAGAACTTCAGAACATATTTTGCCCATTACTTCGGTTTC
>JBARUR010000322.1:0-4251 GCA_049645845.1 Desulforhopalus sp.
ACTCATCCCTGATTCTGAGCCCTCCTTTTTCAAGCACCAATCGAGCAGTCACGACATCTTCTACGACCAAATGAACGACATGCTGTCCCTCACAAGTGATTAAACAAAGCCCTTCAATATTCACTCCCGCGTCACCTAGGATTTCACCGATACAAGCCAGGCTATCTGGACCATCATGTTCTATACAAAAATCTCTCATATCAAATCTCACCTATCCTGATTCATAGCCTTTTTTGATATTTCTCCGTTGGTTCAATTGCCTTAACAATATCTAAGGCTTTAACGAGACAGGGCATAACCATTGCCCGGGTAATCAGGATCCTCAAGCGGGCGCCCCACCTGAATTGTGACCTCGCGTCGGGATTCGTTTGGGAGCTGTACCAAAACTACTTCTATTGCTATTGGCTCTTCCATTTATATCCGGCCTCACGTAGAATTCTGCGAAAGCCAGAGTTTTTCGGCTTCCGCAGAAGCATTTGCTGAGCAATTTTTATCTTGTATAAACAGCTAATTTGCAAAAAGTTCTTGCAAGATGCCTAGTGTTTTTAACTGAGAACCTTTGTTGATAGCACCCAGTTTTTTAACTAATCGTTTTTGGTCAACAGTTCTGATTTGGTCTAAAACTATTTGCCCCTTTTTACCTTGGAATGTACATGATATTCTTGTCGGATACTCCCGTCCCTTGGTTGTCATAGGAGCAACAATGACAGTAGAAATATGATGATTCATTTCGTTTGGCGAAATGACAAGGCAAGGACGAGTTTTTTTTATTTCATGGCCAACATTAGGATCAAGGTTGACGAGGAATACTTCAAAACGATTTATTACCATTCCCAGTCCTCATTTTCCCATTCTGTACTCATTGATGAATCGAGAAGCTGATCATCTTTGTTTTCTGCCATTTTTTTGAAAGAAGCCTCCCAGTTTTTCCTAGGGCTTTTGGCTGCTTTGATGATGAGTTTTTGATTGATAACTTCAAGTTCGACTTCTTTATTGAAACCACATTGGTCTAGAATTGGTTTGGGGATGCGAACGCCTTGAGAGTTGCCAATTTTTATAATTGACGCTTTCATAATATCACCATGGTATTTGTTTATTTCGTTCTGAGTAAGTACGTTGTAATTACAAAACACAAATGCGTCAATTCTTTTATACCCAACCCAAAGATGAGCGGTGGCGGGCCAAGGGACAAGAAGAAGAAAGAAAATTCTTTGATCTTACTGTCCATCCGATGCACTCCCATCAGAAGTATAACGTGAAGTTCTACGGAAGCTGTGCCGTTTGCGGCTTTCACAGTAACTATTTGTTGTGTCTTTTATGGATTTAATTTTGCAAGAAACTCCCCATCTTTAGTTTCAACGAGTTCCTCTGTGGACCAGCCACCTTCAGCTGCTTTCATTGACAATGTTTCGAAATCTACATGCAGCCAACGCATCCAAGGGCCGAAGTTTCCTTCGTAGCATAAACGAAATTCCTGTTCCCCTGGATAGCCATCATGTTTTTTAACATCAGAAGATACAGATTCATCGACTGAATTCACTAACAGTTGTCCATCTGGAACTAAAAGTGATTTGCATCTTTGAAGTAAAATTTTTAGTCGATCTACTGTTTCGCAGATCCCGATGTTGTGGCCAAGCATGAGTATTGTTTCGTATAATTGGCCGGAGAATTCAAAAAAATCACAATGTCTGATGTCTTTGACTCCACGCTCTTTCATTATCTGAACAGCCTGGGGATTGACTTCTATAGCGGTAACCTCATAGCCTTGTCGCTCAAGTTCCAGGACATGAACTCCAGTTCCTGCTCCCACAACCAAAATACGACCTTGGCAATGGCCGAAAATGTCTTCTACTGGATAAATATTTTCAATGTCACGAAAGAATACAGAAGCCGGAATCAATTTTTTTCGCCCTGATCTGTATTCTTGGGTTATTTGGGCTGACGCATCTCCTCTCCAATAAGCAAGCAGTGCTTTCCCAAATGGATCAAGGGCTGAAAAATCTTTTTTTTTCATTTTCTTTTTTTTACACAACGCATTTTCACCTGACGGTGTGAAGCGGCAGCGAAAAACCGGTCAAGTGCGTGGATCAAAGGCTGAAGCGCCCGTTTCATATGTAATGAATTGTTATAATAAGTGTTTTTATTTTCATTGATTATCGAAACTTCGTGATGTACCATACGTACACAAAGTACACATGGAGGTGTGTTATGAATAAGACTATTACAACTGCTGATGCCAGAAAAAATTTTGCTGATCTTGTTAATACCGTTGCTTACGGTAAGGAACCTGTTGTTTTGACAAGACGTGGCCAAGAAATAGCTGCTTTGATCTCTATTGAGGAATTTCAATTGCTTCAGAGAATTGAAGATCATATTGACATTGAAGATGCCAAGAAAGCCCTTGAGGAGCCAGGCGAGAACATTTCTGCCGATGAATTTTGGAAAGAACTGGAACTCTAGCAAATGGAATATACTGTAGAGTTTCGTCCTTCGGTTTTGAAAAATGTAAAAAACTTGCCCAAGAAAGATTTGATAAAAATCAAGAGTAAAATTGAAGAAATCAGTTTTAATTTGCCTGATCCTGCTACTACTAAAATGAGTGGGAATAATGATTTTCATAAAGTCAGGTGCGGGAATTACAGGATAATTTATGAAATCCATGAAAATCGTCTTGTTATTTTGATAGTTAAAATAGGCCACAGAAAAGATGTTTACCGTAGCCTATAATCGCCTAACGCTATTAATCTCCTAACGCTATTAATCTCCTAATACACATACACCTCATGTTCCTCTCCCATGAAGACTATTGATTTCGATTTGTAGGCACCGAGCTTCTGTGCGACGCATTTGGAAGCGGTGTTCTGAGGATGGATTATTGAAATCAGTCTCTTTTTGCCCAAAGCCTTCTCAGCATATTCTTTACAAGCATGAGCTGCTTCGGTTGCATAACCGCTGTCCCAGTATTCAGGCTTAATTCGATAGGAAATCTCGGTTTCAGCAATGCCATCAATTTCTTGGTTAAGCAATCCGGCAATACCAATAAATTCGTTCTTTGCTTTCGATAGGAGTTTCCAGTAGCAGTAGCCGTATGTTTCATAATGATCTATGATTTTTCGAACCATTTGCTCGGTTTCGTTATAATCCAGTACCTTGGGGAAAAACTTCATGACTTTCTGATCCGCAGTCAGTTCAAACAGCAAACCAACATCGGCGATGGCCACCGCCTCAAACTTCAGGCGCGTTGTTGTTGCAATTACGTTCACCGTTCTTGTACCACAGCATAACAGAGAGTCAAAGATCGCAAAAAAAATCCAGTTTAATTTATCCTACATGCACTAATATTCAACTATGATTCCGCTTACTTAAAGCAGCAACATTTTGGCGTTATTTTGAACATTTTGTTCTATAAATTTACCATATTTCTTCTATATCGATCTCAGGATTGTCATACATTCTTACCTTTTCTATCCAATCGTCTTTGCATTCTTTGATCTCTTCTTTTAACTCGGCAAATTCATCATTATCAATTTCACCTATTTCCAACATAAATTGATAAAATTTCTTAATACTTGTAATATTTTCTCTAATTGAGGTTACAGAAGCCCACATGGCTTTTCTTATGAACCAATCTCCTAGAAAACAACCAACTTGTGATGAGCCGTCTTTAGCTGCTATAGGTTCATAGTACAACAGAAAATCATTCGTGAAAAATTCTATGTTTCCCACATGTTTATCTATAGTTGATTTAGAAAGTTTTTTATCTCCAAGATAACTTTCAAACCTTTCTAAGATAATACTGTTTTCATCTCTTATTGATTCAACCTGTTTTTCAAATTCATCCATAGTTTTATTTTTCAATCCAGAGCGAGTCTATAGAAAAAGCCAAATCTCAAAATTCCGATTTGGCTGCTGGCAGCTGGTAGCGTTACTTTTTCTTTTTAAATATTATCCGGCGCCTACGGAATGGGACCGCAGGGTTCGGCGTACTTGCATCACGTACTCCCGAGGCGCATCAACAGCCTTGAGATTGCAAATCTCCATAACTATTTGCGGTCAATCGCATCGTGCAGCTGAGATTTCAAGCAACTTGCGCGCCTCAGGGTCGAGGACACCAAGGTTGTAGCCATCTGGATCATTGGCCAAAAGGTCACCGAGGATATCAGCAACCGGCGCGGCGTGCTGGCAGCCGGTGCGATTGGAGAGCTCAGTGAACAGCCAAGAATAAGTTATCTTTGCCGAAAGCTGCTGCTT
>JBARUR010000323.1:0-24124 GCA_049645845.1 Desulforhopalus sp.
AACTATAGTAGGCTATGTTCACTGGCAAAATACTGACGAAGATGGCGCCGCGTGGACAGACCTTTGGTGAAGAGAAAAATTGAAACAATGGCTAAACTCTTGAAAAACGAATATAATCTAAAAATCAACACAATGTTCATGAGAAATGCTGGTTAGAAACATGGGTGTTGGCATTGTTTAAAAGCAACATATATGAATGTTAAATCGAGTGAGAAAAACTTATGAAAAAAATGGCCTTGGGTGCATTTGTTGTTTTTTGTTTTATCAACTTGAATGGCTGTGCTATTCCGGAAAAGCGGACCGTGAGTCATACCCCTTCAACAACCTCACCAAGCAAGTCTTCACCGGTCTATATCCAGGATACAAAAACGGAGCAGCCTGGATATCTGGATATTGAAGATCCACAGATAACTGATGATTCAGGGAATACTGATGTTGAATTACCCTCGATTCAATATATTAACGACAGAATTTTTGAATATGGCCGTAAGCTCGATCATTGGAAAAAGCTGGATAGTCAGTCGGTCAATATGAATTTAAAAGACGAAGAGTCTATGCAGATGGTAAGCTGTTTTCGTTCATTACAGGATGTGCTGAATAGTTACAGTGAGTTAAGAAATAAAATCCTTCAATCCGAGAAGACGGAGATCGCGACCAGAATAAGCAAGGAAGAGCTCTTTGCACTGCAAAAAAATGATATCATCTTTTTAGAAAATTCCTGTGGACAGCTGCTGGCTGATTCTGGAGACATAACCCCAGACTGGAGTCAACGTGAGACAGGAGCTGATTTGACCCAGTTTGAAACACTTATTGCCAGACATGCTGACAACAAAGAATATGAAGAGATCATCCAGGTGTGGCTCAATATCCCGCAGAGTGATATTGGCCGGGTGAAAATCAAAAGCAAAATCCTTTATGGTAAAGCATTGATGTATCTCCATCAGGAAGAGAAGGCGGCTGAAATTTACGAGGAGATAGTTGACCAAATGTCTGCTCCTGATGAACAGGGCACCGATCTCGTTTCTTTACGTAAGGTTTTGGCGGATCTCTATACTGCCTCTGGAAATTATAGATTGGCAGCCAGTGAATACAGAAAGATTTCCAATGAATACCTTAAAATTGGTCAACTTGAAGAATGGTCGCAGCTTCAATTAACAATACTTGATCGATACCAAGATGGAAGTCCGGAACTCAATCAATATTCTGATATACTCAGGAATTTCTTGGGATTCATTCCTGAAAGGGACGGCTATAAGCTTTTTTGGCAGGCGCAAAAATTCCAGGACAATTATCCATATTCACTTGTGACAACAAATGTTGAACTGATCAAAGAATCGGTCGTAGCAGCCGCTGACAATTGGTTTAATGGTTTGATTGCCGAAGTAGATCGATTGAGCAGAGAAAAGAAATTTGATCAAGCCCTGAAGCTTTTAGAAACCATTCAGACCGACATAATCAGTGCAGAAAAACAGCTCACAATCAAGGCAAAAAACGAAGAATTGTTATTGGCTGAAGCAGTTGACAATGAAACAAATAAGATGGCCAAAATGCAGAATATGCAGAATCAATGGAACAATGCTATGTTACTTGCCAATGGTGAAAGATACGAAGAGGCTATAGCAGTTTTCAAAAGTTTGCTTGATACTGAATATTCAGCTAAAGCTGATATGAAAATTAAAGAATTATCATTAGAAGCTGCAAATGCCGACAGAAGGAAAGCAGCCGATCTCTTTGTGAGATACACCAAGACTACAGATCTGGAAAGTCGTAAGAAACTCCTTATAGAATCCCGTAAACTTTTAAAAAATATTCTCATCAAATATCCTGATACAGAGATTGCACCAAAAGTCCGGGGTAATATTGAGCGGGTCGAACAGGAAATGAATGCGATCGATCCCAATCTGGTGCTTATGGCTGATGGGGAAATGGATCCTATGGTGCGAGACGATGGTATTGACCGTGCCTTTAACCAGACGGTACCGGCTACATCGACCAGGTTCCCGGTAATAGAGTATGATATGGGTACACAGATTAAGCAATAATTCCTTAGTGTAAACGAGAAGGAAAGGCAGCGAAGATAAACATTACAATCTCCCTGGATACTGGGATGCGTGTCAGATTCGAGGGAGGTTGATTAAACAGACCATGTAATTTTGCCTTAGCCTTTTGCAACTATTCTTTGAACCGGATTTGCAAAAAGCCTTCTACCACGCTGATGGAGTCGATACCATCAGAAAATGTTTTCCAAAATCCTTCATCTGATCCGAATTCCTTGATGAGATCAATGTTCTTGATTCCACCCAACCAGGCATTTGGAACCGGCACTCCCATCAGGCTGATACCTTTAAATTTTATTACCGGTTTTCCTTCTCTATAAGCAAGTTCCGTCCCTGCTTTGACCCTTAATATTTGTCCTCCAACCATCGGTAAATCAGGATCGAGCGGGATGAGCAGTTTTACACTGATCATGTTTTCAGCGAGGTCGATGGCGAGTTTTTCGGCCAGACTGGTATTTTTTGCAACTAAAGCATTGAGTTCTCTTTCGGTGAAACTGATATCGCGGGCAGCACCGGTTTCAGAATATTTTATTGGTATAAGCGTTCCATCCTGAGCATATTCATGTTTTTCAGGTTCTACCTGATGATTCAAACTTTCGAGCTTTGCAGTTAATTGTTGAGCTTCCCTGTTGGAGAGTTCAACTGGAGAAAAAGGCGCTGGGAAAAAATAGAATTTAAGTATAAAAGCGGTGGCAATAATGGCAATACACGTCGAAACAAACACTATGCCCAGTACTTGTTTGCCGGAATAATTTTTCTTTCGATTCGGCTCCAACCTGTTTTTTGGTTCTTCTATCATAATTGGTCCAATAGTCTGTTGAAGATTGGTAGCATTTACAAGCATTGCAAATGAGTTTGCGATCTTATTGCTGCTGCCGGTGAACGGTTACGAAAATTGATAGCATCCATGAATTGCAGATTATTATTACAACATTATAATATAACATATTTTCAGCAATAATAGATTATGCCGTTTCAGCTCTTTGTTGCGAAAGAGGGTGTTTCTTAACTTATCATTAGTTCGGTGTACGCAAATTTCATTAAAATGACAAAAGGATTTTCCATGTATAAGAAATCCATATTCAAAAGGAGATAATGATGGAAAAAAAAATACTCATTCCCCTTGCGGAAGGTTTTGAAACGATCGAGGCGCTCAGTGTGGTAGATGTCTTTCGCCGGGCTGGGGCCCATGTCGACCTTGCTGCAATCGGCGACTCTCTGTTGGTGGCTTCATCGCATAATGTACAAGTCATGGCAGATAGACTGCTTGTTGATTGCATTAAAGAAAACTATGATTTGATAGTTCTTCCAGGTGGTATTCCTGGAGCCGAAAATCTTAAAAATTCAGCAGTCTTGGCAGAACTTTTAAAGAAACAAAACGATGAAGACAAATTGTACGGGGCTATTTGTGCATCTCCAGCAGTTGTTCTCGAACATCATGGGTTGCTCAAAGGAAAGAGTGCGACCTGTCATCCTCTTTTTGTCGATCAGTTGAGTCTTCAAGACAAGGCTGGAGAAAAGGTGGTTGTAGATAAAAATTGCGTAACCAGTAGAGGTGCCGGTACCTCCATTGATTTTGGACTTGATCTCGTCGGTATTTTAATGGGAGAAGAAAAAAAGAAAGAGGTTGCTAAAGGTATGGCCCTTTAATCCTCAGCCATGGCCATTATCAAGTGAATGGGCGAGAAGATCTTCGATTGAAACAAACGTCAGGACTATTTCGTGGGTTGCAGCAAGGTTAACCAACGGCGCGGACCCGTGTTCGAGTGCCTCTTTCCACCGTGCAGCGCAGAGACACCAGCGATCTCCCGGTTGCAATCCTGAGAACCCAGCCAAGGGCATAGGAGTAGATAAATCATTCCCCTGTTGTTTGGAAAACTCAAGGAACTCCTCTGTTACCTGCACGCATACACCATGAACCCCGAAATCATCGTCGGTCACTTTGCAGCTTCCTTCCCGGGTATAACCTGTCAGTGGTTCTATGCTGCATATTTCCAAGGGGGTTCCGAGAACATTTTTGTTATCAGGCATATATTTGTCCTTATTGAGAATCTGGTTCACCATATAAAAAGAACATTATCTTACATATGTAAGGAATTGTGGGGAAAGAGCAAATTATTTCTGCTCATTAGCTGTGAACAGAACAGTCTTTAAGAGTCTATAGGTAAATCCCCATAAATAATAATCATCGAGGGGGTAGGTTGGGAAAATTTGACCTGGGAGCACTTCAACGTTTTTGTGCAGTTCTATGTCTTTAAACTGTTTTACACTCAGCCAGTAGGCCCCTTGGATTTCTTTTCGGCAGAGGGAAAGGGAGGGAGGATCTGATATTGTGAAGAGAAAGGGTGCAACCCAAAGACGGCTATGGAAAATACGTCCTGCCGGTTCGGGGGGAAGACGTTGTTGCAGATGATTTACGTCAAGGAGGATGCCGGTTTCTTCTCTTGTCTCCCTGATACAGGTAGTTAGAAGATCGGGGTCTTTAGCTTCTTTTCTCCCGCCGGGAAAAGAAAAATGACCTGACCATGGATCACCCGGATGATGATTTCTTCTTAAAATAAGAACACTTTCGCAGGGAACAAGACTTCTTATGATTGCTACGGCAGCAGATGCCGGTTCATGGAGAAGATTCATAATATTTGCTGGGCGAAGGGAGTGTCGTATGTTTCTGTGCAGCTTAATCCTTTATCATTAAAAGTACGCTTTTTCTTCGAAAATGTAAACGGTTCAGATGGTCGCTTATGCAGGAACCCTTATAGTGTTTATGATACATAAAAATTGAATTAATTTTCTTATGAGGTTTTTTGCTATGATAAACGTTAACCATATCACAGAATGGAGCTTGTATGAAACATGACGTGGCTGTATTTAAACCGTATGACTTTCAGGTTGGTCAGAAAATTCGTATAGAGGGTTCCCGTCGGCACGGTGATTGGGAAATTGCCGCCATTGGTGAACACAAAATAACGCTGAAATGTCCAATATCTAAAAAAGAGTTTGAATGGACCAAATTCTGCTATCTGGTTGATGAGGAGAAAGCGATGGAATGGCCCAGTCAATCATAAAAGGAATATATAATGTGTCTGTTATTCTTTTCTTATCAAAAGACTCCCGGATATAAACTGGTTCTCGCCGGAAACCGGGATGAATTCCTCTGCCGACCAACGGCTTCACTTGATTTTCTTGACAAAGAAAGAAAAATTCTTGCCGGGCGGGATTTACAAGGCGGGGGCACCTGGCTTGGGATAACCGCTCAGTTAAAATTCGCTGCAATTACCAATTATCGAGAATCGGCTAAAAAAAATGCAGGAGCTCCTTCTCGTGGAGAGATCCTTTTAAATTATTTAACAGGTGAAAGGGATGCCTGTAATTATGTTCATTCACTTGCTGAAAATGGCGATAAGTACAACGGCTTTAACCTGATCATCGGAGATAGTGAAAATCTTTATTATTATACCAATAAATCAGATGGGCCGAAGATTCTTACGCCGGGGTTTTATGGGCTGAGTAATCATTTACTTGATGTCCCATGGCCCAAAGTCGTTCGAGGAAAAAATCTCCTTTACCAAGACATGGTTAACACAGATCGGCTTGATCCCATGCAATTATTTTCTCTACTTGAAGACACTAAGAAACCAACAGATGACCAGTTACCGGATACAGGGATCGGACTTGAGTGGGAACGGTTGTTAAGTACAATTTTTATAGACGGAAACACCTATGGAACCAGGTCATCAGCGGTTATATCAGTATCTGATAGTGGAGATGTTCAGTTTATTGAAAAGTCAATAAAGAGGTCATCCTCACAAGGTATCACTTCAGAATTCATCCATCATTCAATAAAAGGTTCGTCTCGTTTGTCTAGTCCGCCTCACAGGGTATCCGATCTATCTGTGTAATTAACCAATAAATGGATGATTAACGGAGCTTAGGAGGTAAATGCGGGAGGGCCTTAAGAGCGGTAATGAGTTTATCTGTCTCGAAATAATTGTCCAGGATGTATTTGTTTGCTTTCAGTACCGGAATTGCTTTAGCGGCAATCCGGGAGGCTGAATCGTTAAATCCATATTCCAGTTTAATATAGACGCCAGCCGCACGAATCAAAGCCTGAAGAGTTGCTTTCATGTCACCTTCAGCTGAGTACCAAACGTGCTCAAGAACCTCATGAACCTCGAAGTAAAGTCCTAGATTCCAGAGGACTATCCCCTGGTGAATGGGATCTGTTATTTTTCCTTGGATGACCTGAAGGGCAGTTTTGTAGCAGGCATATCGATTTTCAAGGTAATCAAGATAGCACACAGGCAGGTGCTGTTGCCTATAGTTTGCAACAACGTTATTAAGTTTGTCGGAGTTTCCTTTTTCCACCGCTTCTGCCAATCCTTCAGACAAGTTGTTGCGGATATCCCGGCTCAACCGGTCTTCAAAGGGATTAAAGAGTTTATTTTCCATGAATGTATTCTTTTGAAGTTTTTGAGATCAAGGTGATCGGTTGCATGAGTCATTTTACCATTTCTGATTTTTGATGGTCATGTTTTTTGATGACGAAATAAAGTACCGGTACTGCCATGCGACTGATCAAGAGTGAGGCTATTTCACCGAACATCAAAGAAATAGCCAGCCCCTGAAAGATGGGATCGGCGAGGATCACCGAGGCACCAATAACTACAGCCAGTGCGGTGAGCAGCATTGGTCGAAATCGTATTGCTCCTGCATCAACGACAGCTTTGGCCAAAGGTTCACCCTGACGAAGCCGAAGTTCTATAAAGTCGACCAGAATAATCGAATTGCGTACAACAATACCAGCTCCTGCCATAAAACCGATCATTGAAGTAGCGGTAAAAAAAGCCCCGAAACCCCAATGTGCAGGAAGAATACCGATAAGAGAGAAGGGAATGGCTGCCATCACAACCAGCGGAGTGATATAGTTTTTAAACCAGCCAACCATTAGCATATAGATGAGAACCATGACTACGCAGAATGCTAAGCCGAGGTCTCTGAAAACCTCAATAGTAATATGCCACTCACCATCCCATTTCATAGCAGGTTCATTTTCTGAAAAGGGTTGATTCAAGTTGTAAATTTTTACACTTCCTTCGCGGCTGCCAAAGTCGCGACCATCGAGTTCAGCAATCTTTTTATTCATTTCAAAAATTGCATAAACCGGACTTTCTACCAAATCCGCAACATCGCCGGTAACGTAGATAACCGGTTTAAGGTTCTTGCGATAAATTGGTTGCTCAACTTTTTGTTCAGAAACCACAATAAGCTCCCGGAGCGGGACCAGTGGAGCTGACGGATTCATTTCAGATCGCAGAGAAATATTTAAGATCGTTTCTACCCTTGCTCTATATTCAGGAGGAAGTTCCAATACAATTTCTACGCTTTCCTTGTCACTTGGCAGATGGTAAAGATCGAGTGGATATCCATTTACCGCAATCTCTATTGCTCTGGTGATCTGCTTTTCGGAGATGCCGTTTATAGCTGCTTTTACTTTGTCGACGGTAAAAACCATTCTTTGGCGATCTTCTTCACGAAACCAGTCAATATCGACAACACCCGTCGTTGATTCAAAAATATCTTTCACTCGGGTGGCAAGGTTTAGCCGTGCGGCATCGGTAGGTCCGTATATTTCAGCGACAAGAGTCTGCAGCACAGGAGGCCCTGGTGGAACTTCAGCCACGGTAACAGCCGCACCAAACTTTGATGCGATTGCCGCAAGTGGAGGGCGTATTCCGGTGGCAATATCGTGACTTTGAAGAGTACGTTCATCCTTGGGCAGAAGGTTCACCTGGATATCTGCTACAGTCGGACCCTGTCGCATGAAATAGTGTCGAACCAAGCCGTTAAAATTGTAGGGAGAGGAAGTCCCTGCATAAATCTGGTAATCAGTGACCGTCGGGTCTTGTCTGATAGTCTCGGCCATTTCTTTTGCGACCCGTGCAGTCTGTTCGAGGGTTGAACCTTCCGGCATGTTGAGAATCACCTGGAATTCACTCTTATTATCAAATGGCAGCATTTTAACCTTAACCAGGCCTAGATAGACCATTAAGCAGGCTCCAAGAAGCAAAGCGGTAATAGTAGTGAAAAACAGTATTCGCCAGCTGGCGTGCGTAAGCAATGGATCCATGATTTTGTGGTAGATGCGGGTAAACCAGTCGTCCGGTATCTTTTCCTCTCCGTCATGGGCAATTAAAGAATTCCTGCTTTTAAGAATATGCGTTGCAGCCCATGGAGTGACGGTAAAAGCGATGATAAGAGAGAAGAGCATAGCCGCCGAAGAACCAATAGGGATAGGTCGCATATAAGGGCCCATCAGGCCACCCACAAAAGCCATAGGCAGGATAGCGGCAATGACCGCCCAGGTAGCTAAAATTGTAGGATTACCCACTTCCGCGACAGCCTCAATGGCAACTGATGTTGTTGACTTGTCTTTATTTTGGGGTAAACGGAGATGCCGGACAATGTTTTCCACAACTACGATAGCATCATCGACCAGAATCCCGATGGAAAAAATCAGTGCGAAAAGAGTGATACGGTTCAGGGTGTAGCCATAGAGATAAAAAACCAGCAAGGTAAGGGCGAGCGTCGAAGGGATAGCCAACATGACGATAAGCGACTCCCGCCAGCCAAGAAAGAAAAATATAAGCAATGCCACTCCGAAAACAGCAATGCCCATATGTAAAAGGAGTTCGTTGGACTTGTCTGAAGCGGTTGCTCCGTAGTCACGAGTTACGCTTATTTCAAGATCAGTAGGTATGAGGCTGCCCTTGAGAGCATCTACTTTTTTTATCACATCTCGCACAACCGAAACCGCATTGGCACCCGGACGTTTAGCAATCGTCAGGGTGACTGCAGCTTCCTCCTGCCATTCATTTTGTTTATCACCGTATAAGACGTAATCAGCCGGTTCTTCCGGACCATCGATAACTTCTGCAACTTCATGGAGATAAATTGGTTGGCCTCCGTAAACACCAACGACTATTTGCTTCATTTCTTCGGCACTTTGTATGAAAGTACCTGTTTGGAGAGAGATTTCTTGATTTAAGGATTTGAGATTTCCTGGATAGGATTGGCTGTTTGCTGCCTGGATCTTTGGGGCGATATCAGCAATTGTGAGGTTTCGAGATGCGAGTAATAGTGGGTCGAAATGGATAGTCAGAACTCTTTTTGTTCCACCGATGATTTTGGTTTCTGCAACTTCATTAATACTTTTGACTGCATCATCAATCTGGGCAGCCATTCGCCGCAGTGTGTAGTGATCATAGTTTTTACCATGAAAAGTCAATGCCATGATGGGCACATCATCGATGATGTGCGGTTTCACAATCGGCTGTCTCACGCTGTGCGGGATTCGGTCAAAATTTGTTGCTAATTTCTGGTTTAATCTGACGATGGAGGTTTCAAGATTTTCTCCCACGTAAAAGCGTACTATCAGCAGGCTTCGACCAGCCATAGAGGTCGAGTAAATATATTCAACTCCTGGCAGTTCATAAAGCAGCTTTTCCATTGGGATGGTGAGTCGCTCCTCAACTTCTTTAGGAGTGGCACCCGGCATGCTGACCAGCACATCAATCATAGGAACTTTGATTTGTGGCTCTTCCTCCCTCGGGAGGAGAGTGATAGCAAGAATACCAAGAAGAAGAGAAGCAATAATGCCAAGTGGCGTCAATTTGGAGTTAATAAATGCCCGAGCTAGACCATCGGCAAAACCAGTATTTTTCTTGAAAGAAGAATTCATTGAATTATTATCCCTGCTCGGTAACAACGGGTATGGTTATTTAATAAAAATAGGCTGGCCATCATGGAAACTCGAATCGGCCTCTTTGACGACCATTTCTCCTTCAGTAAGTCCACTGAGAATTTCAATTTCCCCATTCTGTAGGGTGCCGGTTTGGACAAGGCGGAGCCTGGCTTTGTCTTCATGAATTACATACACACGTTCCATTTGACCGAATGACACTATCGCCGACGAGGGAATTGTAAGTGTCTCAGCCTGTTCTCCTGTGAGGCTAACCCTTGCAAACAAACCGGAGCGCAACCGGGGATCAGGGGAAATATGAAGTTTAATTGGAGCGGACCGAGATGCTGGATCGGCAACCGGAGAAACTTCAGCGACAATTCCTTCGAATGAAAGATTTATTGCCGGAATGAAAATTGGTAGACGGTCATTCTTTTGTATTCCGAGAATCATCGCTTCCGGAATATGAGTTACTACCTGAAGGTTATTTCCCTCTTCTAAATGAAGAAGAGGTCTTCCCGGAATCGCCAGGTCGCCGACGTTAGCCAGCTTTTTTGTAATAATACCTGAGAAAGGGGCAGTAATTCTGGTGTAATCGAGCATGGTTACGGCCTCATTATATGCTGCTTCCGCTATCCTGTTGCTATCTCTCAGAGATTTGACTGTTTGAGCAGTAGCAGCATTTTTCTTTAAAAGACTTTCTTCCCGTGCGAGATTGCGTTTAGCTTGCTCAAGCTGGGCCTTTGCCTGTTGTACCCTGGCCGATATTTCACCGGCGCTCAGTTCAATAAGTAGTTCACCTTTTTTTACCTTTGACCCAAGATCAACTTGAAGAGTGATTATATTGCCGGAAATTTTAGAGGATATTACTGCTCGTTCCACAGCCTGTAATGTACCGACAACTTCAACCTGATTAGCAGCGATTCTTTTTGTAACTTGACCGACAGATACTGCTATTGGTGCTAAGGAAGGAAATTGGTTGTGAATAGCCGGCTCATTTTTGTCACAGCCGGCGAGCAGCACGACAAATACGATGACGATAAACAAGCATTCCCATTGTTTTACCTTCATTCCACTTCTCCCTTACTGTTTTTATCTTGCGGGGAATTGTTCAACACCCGTCACTCTCCGTAAATTGGCAATTGCCACTTGAAAAGCAGCAGTTGCTGAGACATGCCGGGCTTGTGCGTCGGAGAGACGCATTTCAAAGTCGATCAGATCGGAGGCCAGAATTACCCCTTCGTTGAAACGAGCTCGACTGAGCCTGATTACTTCTTCTGCCACGTCAACCATTTTACTAGTGACACTCAGTCTCTGTTTTGCCTGTTCGTAATCAAGAAGAGCCTGCTGAACCTCTAGATTAAGAATCAATTCTGTTTTTTTTCTGAGATGCTGAATTTCTTTTAGTCTTAACTGAGCCTGGGTAATTTGTGAGGAACTTTTGCGGCCATCAAACATCGTATAATTCATCTGAACTCCTGCCATCCATGAATCACCTGTTTCGTCAAGCACCGTACCGGTATCCATTTGATAGCTGACAAAAGTATCAATAGTTGGCAATTTCCCTCCCTGCGCCTTCTTCAGTTCAGCCAATGCCGCCTGTTCATAGCCATCAAGCCTCTTGAGTTCCTGCCGGTTCTGATAATCGATGGATTTCGGGATTTCCTGGTCTAATGCACTTTCATGGTCCAATACAACCTGACCTTCCCTAAGTCCAAGAAGATTAAGAAAGCTTCGTTGAGAAAGTTCCAGTACATGTCTGCTTTGAATGAGATTTTCCATGGATAGCGACTGTTGCAGTTCAAGATTCAGCAAGTCCTGCTTAAGCAGGCTTCCGGCGTCAAATCTGGCCTGGCCGACTTCGAGAGCGGCGGAGATCGATTCGAGAGCTTCTTCACGGACAGTAACCAGTTTTTCTGCCTGAATGATAGCCTGGAAGGTCTTTACCACTTCAAATGCCAGCTGGTGGTGTGTTGCCTGTAAATTGTTTTGAGAGATGTTGATATGTGCTTCTGTTGCAGCCTGATTTGCTTGATCTCTGCCTCCATTATAAAGCTGGTAGCTTATCTGAGCCTTGAGCTGGAGGTTGTCGGTTCTACCAGGATTATTAAAATTTATGCTTTCATCGAATCCTCCCTGATTGAGAATAGTACCAAAGGAATACATGGGGTTATTGGTTTGTTGATACTCAGTAGATATATTTACAAGAGGGTAGTTGGTTGACTTTGCTGTAGCAGCTGCTGCCTGAGCCTCTTTTATTCGTATCTTGGCAATAGCGCTGTCCGGGTTTTCAGCCAGGGCAAAAGCTACCGCTTTTTCTGCTGTCCATTTCTCCATGTAAACAGCTTGTTGGCTTATGTTATCAGCATGACCATTGGTATAAAAAAGGTAAGTAATTAGAATCGCAAGCATAGAAACTCTATTCATCAGTGCCTAACTCCTAAAAATTTATCACTCAGACCAGTATCCCTTGAGGAGCTTTTAAAGATCGCTGAAGCAGGTTCCTTAATTTAGCGCATTAATTGTCATTTGCTCTGATTACTTGGCAAGTTAAGAAAGTAATTACATGGTTAACTAGAGTAGGAACTTTTCTTCACTTTGTCAAAGAAAAACACTCTTGTATTTCAAAGTGTTATTCACCATAGAAGGAGAAGGTGTTTATCGAAAATTTTAAATGAGTATATGCACCGTTAGATGTTTATCTTTAATCAGCGATAGGGTCAAGAGAATAAAATGTCAGGACAACCCTTTAGGAAAGATTATATGGTGAGGGGATGGCTGTACTATTAATGATTGGTGATAGGTACACATCTATGAGCCAGATGAAAAAATCAGCTATACGCTGTCAGAGTTTTCAACAACCTTTCAAGGGCTTTGATGTCGACGGGCTTGGCAAGATAGCTATCCATTCCAGCTTCAAGACATTTGTCTTTATCTCCGGCCATTGCATATGCGGTTAAGGCGATGATAGGAATATTTTGAACATGACTATAATTCTCAGAAGTCCTAATGATCCTGGTGGCTTCGATGCCATCAAGTTCCGGCATTTGAACATCCATGAGAACTATGTCAAAGCGGTGCGTTTTGAGGAGATTAAGGGCCAAATATCCATCACTTGCAATGGTTGATCTATGACCGAGTTTTGTGAGTATTGCCTGGAGAATCTGTTGATTGATCTGTTCATCTTCAACAACCAAAGTGGAAAGTCGACGATTTGGACTAGTCAAAATCGGTGTACAGATACTGGATCGTTCGGGTTCTGATTGAGTTTTACCAATGCCGATGATTAAGGTGAATGTTACTGTGGTACCATGAGTTATATTTCTACAGAGATGCACAGTACCTTCCATTTGTCTGACCAGTTGCTTGACAATGCTGAGGCCTAGACCAGTCCCTTTGATTTTTTTCTGGTTGGATGATTCTATTTGAGTAAATGGTTCAAATAATTTAGTACCGATGTCTTCAGGAACTCCAATACCAGTATCGGCAATGGTGCATTCAAGTTTTACGCGACTATTGCCGATAGTTTCCAGTATACTGATTCCTATTTGAATTTCTCCCTTTTCAGTGAATTTTACAGCATTTCCAACAAGGTTATAGAGGATTTGCCGGATACGTACGTGATCAGCCACGAGAACAGTAGGAACTTCAGGAGAAATTGAGCATAAAAGTTTGACTTTTTCGTGATTGATGGCGGTTCTGAAAGAGGTAATCAGTGGTTTGACCAGTTCCCTGATTTGGAACTCCTCAGGTGTCATTTGTAGTTTTCCCGCCTCAATTTTTGAATAGTCGAGGATGTCATTAATAATAGTTAAAAGGCTTTCTCCTGATGCCATTGCAGTTTCTACATATTCAAATTGCTCGTCGTCAAGGGTGGTCATGGTCATGAGCTGGAGCATGCCCATTACTCCGTTCATGGGAGTTCGTACTTCGTGGCTCATATTTGCCAAAAATTCTGATTTTGCTTTGTTCGCTGCAAAAGCCTGTTCTTTAGCCGCTTCCAGTTCCAGCATTATTTTTTTTCTCGACGTAATATCCCGAGTAACACCTATGATACCTGTAAAATTATTAGAGCTTTCGGGCAGGGGAGATGCAATACTTTCAACCCAGACTATTTCACCTCTAGCTGTTTTAATTTCAGATTCCCAGTGTAACGATTTTTCTCTTGTAAATATGAGTGATTGGAATTGATCGTTTGTAAAAGGTGAGGTAGCTATGATATCACGATGAATTGCTCTAATTGCATCTTCTAACGGCAACCCGGTAAGATGCCTAAATGATGGGCTCACGTGTTGCGGGATGAGTTTGTCATCAGTTGTCCAGATTACATCATGAACATTATCTGCCAGCAATCGATAGAGATGCTCGCTTTTTTGGAGGGCCTCTTCAGCGAATTTTCTCTCGGTAATATCCCTCGCGATAGCCATATAGAATTTTTTCCCATCTATGGTAAGTCGGAGGGCGTTAACCTCAACAGGTAATCTTGTACCGTTTTTTTTGATGTAAGTCGTTTGAAATGTGGTGTTGCCGTTTTTATTAAGACGGGCTTCCAATTGGTGGTTTTGCTGCAGATCACTGTCTTCGCAAATATCAAAAGGAGTTCTCTGCAGCAGCTCCTCACGGGTATAGCCTAACTGTTTACAAGCAACGTTGTTGACATCGGAAAAATATCCATAACCAGGACTACTTCGATCAAGGGAAATCACAAACATTGCATCGTTGGCATAGTTGAATAATTTGCGATATTTGTTCCTGCTTTGTTCAAGTGCTACACTTTGCTGCCCGCAGCTGGACAGGTTGTGAGCAGTAGTCTGGCTTGAACCAATATGTTTTGCGATAAACTCCTCAAGCTCACATATACGTCTTTGTGCTGACTGTAACTCTGATTGCAGTTCCATAATTTTTTGTGAGGCCATGATCAGCAGCAAGTAACATTTTAAGGTGGATGTTAAAAAGTCGAATAAGATAGGTTCGAGTATTATTTACCGATCAGCAATTTACGGACATTATAATGATGTTACTGCATTTGTTTAAAGAGAGTCAAATTGAAATGAAAAAGAGACGTGGTGCAGTGTCGTTGTTTAAACAGCTGCAATTTAAAGATGGTAGGTTTCGGGCATATAGAACACAAGACGACAACCGGCATAAATACCCATTATGAGCAATAGAAGTCCAGAGAGTGTAAGTGCAAAGGAGAGAGTTGAGATATCTGAAACCCAACCAATTAAAGGTCCTAGAATTGCAAATCCAAGACGAATTATCAGGCTTCTGATCGATAAAACCGTAGCTCGAGTAGAGGATGAACAATTTTGATTTATGAGGTCTTTCAATACCGGCGTTGCGTATCCCCGAACGGCATAGAAAAGAAAGAGACAAAAAATGGCAGGTATAAGTTGCAGTATGCCGAGTAAAACGTAAGTAATAGGGAGATACACCACAATTAAAAAAAGAGAAATTTTTTTACCCAGGATTTTCATGGCTGAAGAGGCAAAAGCTGCAACTATGGCGACTGTAAGATTAAGAGCAATCCAGAGAGGGGTAATCGTCACTTCGGTTAAGCCATTAGAGACGAAATAAACTTGAGAGGTCCAGGCCATACAAAGTGTGGCTATTCCGGCTATAGAAGAAAGCAGGATAGTACTGCTAAGCTTTTTGTTGGTCATGACAGCGTTATTGCAAACTGACAGGATGTGGCGTAAACCCGGTTTTGCTATAGTCGAATCCTTTGGCGGCTCAAGGAGCAACAGGGCTGCCGGTATTGCAAGTGCAGCTATAACGGCCTGGGAAAGATATACTGCACGGTAGCTGAGCAGCACAGCTATAAGGCCACCGCAGACCGCCGCAAGTGTTTCGGCAAAATTACCGAGCGAAGTGATACGCCCCTCATACTGCAAATATCGGTGTTGGCGTCGTGTTGCTGACAGGCTGTCAAAGAGCATTGCTGAATCAGCGCCTGAGATAAAGCTGCCGCCGATCCCCAAAGTTATTTCTGCGATAAGAAATCCGCTGAAATCATATGACATCGAGTAGAAAAGGTACCCTAGTGCCCCCAGAACACTACCCAAAATCAGTGTTTTTTTTCGACCAACTACATCAGCCATATATCCTGAAGGAATTTCCATAACAGCCACGCTTACAGAATATATCGCCTGGAGCAGGAAAATATCAAAATTATCGAGGCCATTTTCATTATAGAAAAGTGCGACAATGGGCATAATAAGCATTAACCATTTAGACAACTTAATAATATACAGATAGTATATGTTGTGATGGTAGCTTCTGGGCATTGCTGAATGGGCTGGGTAACAACTTTTAAGGATTATGTCAGAACCATAAAACAAACTCCCTGAGAATTTTTTTTCCCAGGGAGTTTGTTTTATACTCTTATCTTCCTTTTAACGGAGTCAGTAGCTGGTTCAATAAAGATGTTCTAGACCGGGAGCTGGAAAATGGCTGCATAATTGTTTCACTTCTTCTGCAGTGCTCCGTAAAAGGTCTTCGTTTTCTGGAAAGACAATAACTTTTTCGATGAAGTTACTGATGAGCAACATTTCATTTTCTTTGAATCCGCGTGAAGTAACAGCCGGCGTACCTATACGGATTCCACTCGGATCAAAAGGTTTACGTTTATCGAAGGGAACAGCATTGTAATTAAGAACGATTCCAGCCTTGTCTAATGCTTTGGCGGCAATTTTTCCGGAAATATTTTTATTAGTGAGATCGACAAGCATGAGGTGATTATCAGTGCCATTGGTTATTAAATTAAAACCTTTGGCCATAAGAGATTCAGCGAGTGCCTTTGAGTTTTTGATTATTTGTGCGGCGTACTCTTTAAAAGAAGCTGAATCAGCCTCCTTTAAAGCAACAGCAATTGCAGCAGTGGTGTTGTCATGAGGTCCGCCTTGCACACCTGGAAAAACAGCTTTATCTATAATCTGAGCATGTTTTGCCTTGCAAAGAATCATTGCCCCTCTCGGACCTCTCAGAGATTTATGGGTTGTTGTGGTGACAACATCCGCAAAAGGAACCGGGGAGGGATGGACACCACCTGCAACGAGTCCTGCAAAATGTGCCATATCAACCATGAGTAATGCATTCACTTCGTCGGCAATAGCCCGGAATTTTTGAAAATCAATAAATCGAGGATAGGCGGAATGACCGGCGATAATAAGTTTAGGTCGTACTTCTAAGGCCTTTGCGAGAATGGCGTCGTAATTAATCAGTCCTGTTTCAGCATCAAGTTCGTAAGATTGAGCATTAAAATAACGGCCGGAAATACTTACCTTCGCCCCATGTGTTAGATGACCTCCATGGGGGAGTGCCATGCCGAGAATAGTATCGCCAGGATTGAGGAAGGCGAGATATGTAGCAATATTTGCAGGTGATCCGGAATAACATTGCACATTAACATGCTCAGCTCCAAATATCTCCTTTGCACGCTTGATTGCCAGTTGTTCAACCTGATCTATGATCTGCTGACCTTCATAGTAACGTTTCCCGGCATACCCTTCGGAATATTTATTAGTGAGGACAGATCCTGTGGTTTCTAGGATAGCCTTTGAGACATAATTTTCTGAAGCAATCAATCGAATCTTGTCGGCTTGGCGTCTTTCTTCCTGCATGACCAGGGAATAGATTTCAGGATCCTGGTCTTTAACACTTTCCATTTTATCTCCTTGTAGCCTTATTTCAATACCAAGCTCTTACTTGTTTATGTCAGTAGCGTCCTCAGCAACACCATTGCAAAAATCTTTCTTGAAGATGCAAGGTGCTGGTGGCATGGCAATAATGAGCTGACAGATGAAATGAGCGCTTGGTTTTTATAGATTTGTAGTGCATGTCATAATCTGTGAGGCAACAACTATAATAAAAACGGAAGAAATTGAACAGCAGAAAGTGAAAAGAAGAATTAAAGAAGGGGCAGCCTTAAAAAGGTGATGGACTGAGTATGTGTATATTGAGGGGACGACACTATGGCAATTTTGGATAGTCGGTAAATACTGCAGTGGCTCCCATGGCAAAGAGTTCCTTTTGTCTTTTAAACGAATTTATCGTATAGACATTTATTCCCAGTCCAGCCGCTCGAAGTTTCTTGATAAGGGAAGCATCTGTGATCTCATCGGCGGGGTGATATGCTGCAACCCCTAGGGACTTTAAATAATCAATAAGATTTCTCGGATGGTACCTCTGCTGAAGAGCGGCAGTTGAAACTGTCGGGGCATAATTTTTTGCTATGACAAGATAGTCATGATTGAAAGAAGAAATAAGCACTCGTGTTGCGGAGTTGGTTTTTAGAATCACTTCGAGCACATATTCTGTCACTTTTTTGTTTTGTTCTTTTCCTCGATGGTCTTTAATTTCAATGTTGATTGGAATCTTTCGCAACGACGGATGGAGAAGAACCTCCTCGAGAGTCATCAAAGTCTGAGACATCTCATGCTTGAGATTCATAAAGGATGCTTCTTTTCTTGCAATTGTTCCAAATGGATCAGTGTTAAAAAACCATGATCCAATATCAAGCGTTTTAAGTTGGACCAAAGTCCAGTCACAGATTTTCAAAGACTGTACGTCTAAAGAATTTTGTTTTTCTTCAGCATCGCTCGTCCTTTCCAATGTTGGATCATGGAAAACCACGGGAATAAAATCTTTACTCATTTGGATGTCCAATTCTATAAAATGGCAACAACCTAAACTAGCCTTGAAGGCTGAAAGAGTATTTTCGGGATAATAAGCACGGAAGCCCCTATGAGCGGCAATGAGATTAAGCGGTTGAAAATTATCGAAAAAGGTCATGGATTTGCAACAGACAGGTGGATGAGGTTCTGAATTGAGCTATGTAAAATAAAGCAAATATATACAATAAAAAGAAATAACTTCTGGATTATATATTTTGTGATATAATAGATTATATAACACGTTGTTGCAACATTAATGGTAGTGTGTTCATATAGTTGATGTCATAGTTTCAATTCAATACAAGTTTTCCTGAAATTAAAAAATATGTATTTTGTGCTGGTTTGTGAAGTCTGGCTTGCAATTCCAAGGCAAGCTGAGTAAAAAATACGGTCTCAAAACGTTTATTTTGTCAGTTTTAAAGTTCAATTTTAGCTCGGATGGTTATCTGTTATGAAGTATCTCTCTCTACCGCCTCGTAGAATTTCGCTTATTATACTATTTGTACAAGTTGTTGTTTTTACATTTGTATTCCATTCTGTAGTCCACGCTGCTAAAAAAGATCATTATGACATAGTTTATCTTTTGACCGAAGATTTGGATAGGGTTCTTGATTACAAAGAACAATTGGAGGCGATTTTTGATGCAACAGTGCTCAAAAAGCTAAAAATTGTTGGTCGAGGGAAAGAGTATGCTTTGATTTATGATGGCAATGATTCTGCCGGAACTATCGCCAAAACACTTATAACCCATGCAGCATTATTGGATAAATCAGGATTTGATGAGCCTTATGCGACAAAAGAACAAAATTTTTATAGTCTTTACAATGTCAGTTATGGCATGGGACCTAACCTGGAACCGCTGAAGAAAAGATACGAACAAGTCTACTCCTATTTGGGTGAAGATGTAAAAAATGATCTCTTTATCGAAAAAACAGATTTTGGAAATTATACCCTTATTTATCGTCGACGGGGTGACAAAGCATCAACGACCAAAATAGCTAGAAAACATGCCAAAATATTAAGGTCTATAAAGATCGCTACGTCTATTACCAGGGAAAACAATAACATGGTAATGTATGGCGAATCTAGTCTGATAGATGATGTAAGACCAGAGCAATTGCAAGCAAGTGAGCTTCCAATTATTGATTTAGGCGTGACGACTCCCGAAAAACTTGTTGCCAATTCAAAGGTCATTATAACAGCGGTACCTCAACCAATGGTTGATGATTCTATTAATTGGTCTTCCGTTGCTTCAAAAGCTGAGAAATCAATTGAAGAATATATTAAAGGCTTAAGGAGAAAAGGACAAATTGCCAGCGATGAATCCACTGGTTGGGTGGTTTATGATCTTGAAAAAAATAAAAGTGTTCTGGCAATAAACGCTGATCAGGATTTCCAGGCAGCAAGTATGATAAAGCCTTTCGTTGCGCTGGCTTTTTTTCATCAGGTCAAAATCGGGAAGCTTCACTATGGGCCGAAAAGCAGACAACAAATGCAGGCTATGATACAGCGGAGCAGTAATACGGCGACTAACTGGGTTATGCGACAAGTAGGGGGGCCAGCCAAATGTGCAGAAATATTAAAACGAAATTATGGCCAAATATTCAAAAAAACGAAATTAGTAGAATACATTCCTGCAGGTGGCCGTACGTATCTCAATAGTGCTCCTCCATCTGATTATGTAAGATTTTTAAAAGCACTCTGGAGTGAAAAATTACCTAATAGCGATGAAATCAGAAGATTAATGGCCTTACCTGGACGAGACCGTCTTTATCATGGTACTCCAATCCCACGGGGGACTTTGGTTTACAACAAGACCGGATCCACTGGTCATCTCTGCGGAGACATGGGGATACTTGTACCAAAAAACAAGAAAGGTGGCCGTTTTCCCTATGTAATCGTGGGTATTATCGAAAAACGATCAAAAGCCTCTAATTATGGACAATGGATGCATTCGCGCAGTCGTGTAATTCGTGAAGTATCTACGTTGATCTATAAAGAACTGAAAAAAGAACACGAATTGTTATAACAAAAAGAAGAGGGCGCCAAATCTAAATAACCTGAGTAAAATAGAAAGCGCCCCCTGAAACCACGATTTTTCTTTTTGATCGAGGACTTAATACAATTTACGTTTGCCAAAGCTAGAACCGATAACATTGAAACTGTTTTCAACAATAAAAAGAGCATCTGGATCGATATCAAAAGCTTTTTCCTCAAGACGCTTCAGCTGAAGATTATTGGTAATGGTCATCAGCATTTGTTTCCGTTTCCCTGAATAAGCACCTTTCGCTTCTATCAGAGTTGCTCCTAGATTCAGTTTATTGGTAATGGCCTGGACAAGTTCTTCGTGTTTATCGCTTAAAATATAAACGATTTTTCTCTGGTTAAACATTGCCAGCACATGCTCGAGGGTAACTGAAGCGATAAAGGTCAAGATAATAGAGGCAATAACAATATCCGGCTGATATTGGGTGAGCATAAATGTGAAGAGACCTGCATTGTATAGTATGAAGAATTTGCCCACGCCAAAATTAAACTTCTGATTCAAAATAATGGCAATAACATCCAGACCTCCCGATGAACCTCTGGATCTCAGATTAATTCCTGTGGCTACACCACATATCGCACCTCCGGCGATCGCAGCATACAATTGATCGTTTATCATGAAGTTCAGTGTTAGGAATTCTGCAAACAAAGTCAATGCGCATACGCCGTAAAGACTATAGAAAAAGAAACGCTTACTCAAAAATATCCAGCCTACAAAAAGAA
This sequence comes from Desulforhopalus sp., assembly GCA_049645845.1. Classification (GTDB taxonomy): domain Bacteria; phylum Desulfobacterota; class Desulfobulbia; order Desulfobulbales; family Desulfocapsaceae; genus Desulforhopalus_A. The sequence continues at coordinate 21,240 of JBARUR010000323.1, forward strand.
GGGGTATGTTGAGCAAAAAATACCAGATCCCTGGAGATAATAGGTTTGTTTTATAATATATGAGAAGACCTGTTCCGTAAATACCACCGATTATAAAATTGTGATGAACGAGAATAGCTTCAGCTCCAACTGCGTAAACTAACGCGCCAACTGTGAGAAGAAGAATATTCCAAATAAATGAAGTTACAGAATGCTTAGAGTTCATAGTGTTACCTTAAAAATAGATACGGTTTGGAATCTGATCGTTTGTATTTGGCTAAAGTACAGGTCATGATCTTTGTGTCAACCTGTAGTTTCTAAGATGAGATTAATTGTTCCTAAATATATATGGAGAAGAACATGAATGTGATCATGGATCTATGCGTTGTGCCAATAGGGGTAGGAGTCTCTGTATCTGAATATGTAGTTGCTTGTAATGAAATACTGAAAAAAGCAGGATTAAAAACACAATTACATGCCTACGGAACCAATATTGAGGGTGAATGGGATAAAGTTATGTCAGCCGTAAAAGACTGTCATAAAAAAGTGCATGGTATGGGGGCCCCCCGTATTACAACGACAATTAAATTAGGTACCCGGATAGATCGCTCCCAGACAATGGAAGATAAAGTATCGAGTGTGCTTGACAAGATGCAGTGATCGAGTCCCTCTGTGTTTACGGGTAACTTCTTACTGGAGCACTTTTTTGAGGTGATGATTGAGTTTGCTTAATGAGACCTGTTCAAGCTGATATATGCTTCCTCTGGTAACGCCATATTCTTTGCTGATTGAAATTATTGATTGTTCTTTACCCTCATAAGGTGGAAAACCGTACCTGCGTTTGATGATATCTTTGCATTTTTCGGACAGTTGTTGATCAACGGCTCGCAGCACTATTGAATAAAGTTCTCGCGACTCCACCTCCCTCGCAATAGGGGATTGATCTAGACAGTTTTCGAGGTTTGTTACTGTACTAAGTTCAGTTGTATCTTCGTCTGTAATTGTAGCATGCTTTATGAGAGTTAAAAATTTACATAAATTTTCTGTGTCTTCATTTTTCGCAGCTCTTGTATATTGTTCTATAGTGTTGACAGAAATTCGAATCAGACGTCCCTGAAGTGATTGGCGCTGAATTTCTTTGAATACCCAATTGGCTGCAAAGGTAGAAAAACGAATACCAGAAGATTGGTGATATCGATAGGCAGCCCTGGCAACACCGAAACTACCTATCTGAACGGCATCTTCCCAGGTAACAGATTCTTTGTATATTTTATTGATACGAGTAGCAAGTTTTGTAATCAAACCAGTGGTCAATATCATATAAATGTTTCTGATGGTGTTTAACTTTTCGACGATCGCATGAAGTTCAATAAATTTTTGTTCCTGAAGATCGGTTTTAGCAGAATTGCTGAGGATACGGTTCCATACTCGGGCAAGGATCAAATGTTGTAAGGTTTGTGCGAGAGTAACTGATGTACTGATTGGATTTGAACTAAAAAGAAGAAGAGCTGCCTGTCGTTCTTCCTCAGAAGATGTTAAACTGGCGGTACCAAAGAATATTCTTCTGTTTTTAAATAGATATATGTTTTGGATAACTGTTAGTGTCGCCTGCCTAAATTTTTTAGAATGTAAGACATGTTCAGTAAATCTATGTCTGAGAAGGAGTACTTCTGTCGCAAGTTCTTTTTCATCGTCTGCTGTCAGATGAACATCAGATTTCGATATACAACGGCCATGAACCGATAACCTTCCTTCCTGAGATAATACTTTTTGTTCGAGGTTAGGACTGAGAACAAGATCTTTTACACGATCAACAAATGGGACACTCGACGGTGTTGTAGCCATAAGATCGATTAGTTCCGGGGAATTTTTTAGTTTATCCTTCATTCTCAGATTCTATAATTTATGTATATCGGAAGATGTTCACATTTGGTTGATGGACTATATACTGAAGAATATCACAGATTGATTTCAATAGTAAAATGTAATGCTTCGAAGTCGCTAAATAAAATGAGAAAATAGCTGGTTTTGGGCAACAATTGTGAGAATTTGGTGAAAAGTGAAGATCTGTAACTCTGTATTAAGTCCTTACTGTTTTTTTAAGCTGATTTTTACGGTGATAACCACTGCACAAACTTCAATAGCTGTAGTATCGGGTAATACTGACAGGAATTTCAATTTCTCCAGTTGTACTCCAATCAATACTCCTGCCATCCGCGCCCCCTCTTAGAGAAGTTTTTGCCTTGGCCCAATATCTACCTTCATACCTATAGGAATCCATCGACAAGTGTTGAGTATAGATACATCCGTCATTATCCCAGCGGCAATTTCTGCAAAGTTGCACATGGCAATAGCATGGACGGTGCCGAGATGATTATGAACTTTCCGAGTATTCGGCATAATTACTTCACAACATCCGGGCCTAAGGTCAACAAACTGAGGATCAATGGTCGAAAAATAAGGAGCTATTTCACAAATATTTTGACTGAAAGGCTCATTGCCGACTGAGTTGTAAAAATCATTTAGCTGGCTCATTGAATATCTCCTATTTATTTGATTTTGGGCTGAGTCTGCCTCAGGCAGTAAGGTGTTACGTGAAGAACTTGTTATTACCAGTAACCGGTTTTGAGCATTAGACGTAAAATTCCAGACGTTAGTAACACAGGAACGAAGCCGTCAGGTAAATATTGAACTTGTGTTTTGAAAAATATCCAAAAACTGATGATGAAGATATTATACGAGAGAAAGAAGAACGAAGAACCGAGACATAGGAACAACAAAAAGCCCCGTACAGAGTAACTGTACGGGGCTTTGTGCTATAAAAAACGGCGGTGTCCTACTCTCCCACACAGTCGCCCGTGCAGTACCATCGGCGCAAAAGAGCTTAACTTCCGTGTTCGGAATGG
>JBARUR010000324.1:0-2285 GCA_049645845.1 Desulforhopalus sp.
GAAAAGCCCGAGTTCAGCTACTTTTCCTGGATTTCCATGCTTTTTAGCTGTGGTGTCGGAGTCGGATATGCATTTTGGGCTGTGGGTGAACCTGTCATGCACTATATGAACACACCATATCTTGCAACTTCACAAACTCCGGCGGCACAGCCGATTGCCATTCAGATCGGCGTTATGCACTGGGGTCTGCACGCCTGGGCTGTTTTTGCCCTTGTCGGTCTGGCCATCGCCTTTCCTGCTTATAGGATGGGTAAGCCAATGAATGTCTCCATCTCTTTGTACGGACTTTTCGGTGATAAGATAATCGGCAGTCGTTTGGGCCGATTTGTAGAATTACTCGCTGCTTTCGGCACTGTTGCCGGTGTCAGTACCGCTCTGGGACTTGGTATCATAAGTATTAACGCCGGGATAAAACATATTTTTGGTACAGGTCTCAGCACCGGCGGCATGGTGGTGTTCATGTTGTTTCTGATTGGCTGTTACATACTCTCCGCAGTGTCGGGAATCAACAAGGGAATTAAAAACCTCTCCACTATTAACGTTTTTGTTGCCTTTATCTGGGGTGGTTTTCTTCTGGTCATGGGACCTACTACAGATCTGCTCAACCTCACTGTTCAAACAGCGGGAAGCTATATCGACAATTTCATCTACATGACTTTTTGGACGGATTTTGATGCAAATTCTGGCTGGCTGGGGTGGTGGACAGTTTTTTATTGGATCTGGTGGATTTCCTGGGGGCCTTTTTGCGGGGGATTTGTTGCCCGGATTTCCAAAGGACGTACGGTTCGTGAGTTTATCCTCGGTGTCGCCCTTGTGCCGACACTTGTGGCTATTGTCTGGTTTAGTGTTGTTGGAGGCGCCGCCCAGTTCGCCCAGATCAACGGTACCGCTCCAATGGCTGAGGCCCTGAAAGCGGATATGGGCTCCGGCATCTATGTTTTATTATCGAGCTTTAGTTTTGGCGAGTTGATGGGCTATGTCGTCTTTGTCAATCTGCTTATTTTTCTCATCACTTCGGCAGATTCCGCCTCTTTCTTTGTCGCTATGCAGATGTCGCGAGGGAGTATGGAACCCACTACTTTGATGAAATTAATATGGGGCGGCCTGATAGGATCCCTGGCTTTGGTGCTTCTTGTCAGTGGAGGACTGCAGGCTTTGCAAAAGGCTTCGATAATTGCCGGTGCACCATTTTCGATCATCATTTTTATGATGATCTTTTCACTGTTTAAAATGCTGCGCAAAGCATTGGCTGAATCCAAGGTAAAGGCAGCATAAGTATAATATCATATCGAGTCGACAGCCAGACAAACGATGTCGACTCGATGAGGACATAATAACATGCAATTAGAGAAGAGTCCCAATGGGAAAAAGCGTTTCGGCAATGAAGTGTTATATCAACAGATTCAGCAGGATGCGCTGCTGTTAATAGAATCCTATGGAGTAGCTGTATCTCCGCAGACTGCAACGAAACTTCTTGGTGCAATGGAGCCGGACGAGGCTGCGAAGGTTGTTTATACTGAGGATACCGGTCGAATCTACATAACCCAGGATGTTATTGAAGAATGTCTGAATCGTGTTCGTCAGGGGATGGATTTCTGGCCAAGAGGTTTCGGAACCGGAGGGATGGCAGCATATATTGTCGATGCGAACGGGACGAGATCACCCGAATCAGCGGATATGAAACTGCTTGCCCGGAAATTCGGCGAAACAGATCTGTTCACAAACCTGCAATCTTCCTTTAATATCTGCAGCCGTGTGAAAAGAACTGATATCGAAAAGAGGGCGCAAATAGAATGTCAGGCCATTGATGACATGATTGAAGGCGCAGCCGGCAAACTGATCATGCCTACTCTTTTGTCCGACGCGGGATATGACAGGTTAAAGCACTATTCGGATAAAGGGCATCCGGTGGGAGCTGCGCTCAGCATCATCTCAACCTATATGACTGTCAGTGATGAAATGGCGGATCCTTTTCTTAAAACAGTCCAGCGAGGATTGCCGTATATCATGAACTCAATGCCTATCGGCGGGCTGACTGCGCCATACAGCATGAGTTCCCTTGCTACCCTGGCTCAGGCCGAAGGACTTTTTGGGCTGGTGCTCGGACAATTGATTCAGCCGGGGATTAAATGCATTAATTCCGCTATGCCGACAATTGCGGATATGACAAGCAAGGATATGCCGATGATGTTTGGCAGTGTTTCCAATACCATGCTTAATATCCTGATTGCCGAACTCAATATATATCTTGGAATTCCTACCTGTCAAAGCAGTTGCAGCCATCA
>JBARUR010000325.1:0-4923 GCA_049645845.1 Desulforhopalus sp.
TCACCAAAGGTCAGCCCATGCGGCGCCATCTTCGTCAGTATTTTGGTAATGAACATAGCCTACTATGGTTCACTACCAAAAACTTTGAAGCTGACGCCACCTGAACTGATGAGACATACGGGCTAAATAACTTTATATACTTTTGATATGCCACAATTATTTTTGTCTTTCTGGACTTCAAGTTCTTCAAGTTCGAATATTCCATTAACGATCGAGTGAGTTTGCCTTGAGACATAGATCAGACCACCGGGGCATATGGATTCAAGCCTTGAAGCAAGGTTGACTCCACATCCTAGTACTGTATAATCGCAGAACTCCTCGGATCCGATACTTCCTGCAACAACTTCATCGGTATTGATGCCGATTCCCAGCATGATATCTACCCCGAGTTTTTGCTGCCATTTCCTTTTTAGGCTCTGCATCATTGCCTGCATCTCTATTGCCGCCTCTACTGCTTTTTCAGCATGATTGTCGATGGGAATAGGGTTTCCCCAAACCACCATCATGGAATCACCAGCAAGCTTATCTATAGTTCCACCATTAGCTCTGACGATCGATATAAGTTTTCCGAAGCAATCACGCAGCATAGCAAATAACTGTTCGGGGGCAATCACTTCACAAAGTTTAGTGAAACCTCGAAGATCGGCAAACATAATAGTCACTGTTTTACGCACACCATCCTGCTTGAGCATATCTGGATTTTTGAGAAGAAATTCAGCAACGCTCGGCTCTACTAGAGATCCGAGTGTTTTCTTGATTTCGTTTTTTTCTTCTGTAACAAAACTGTGTTCCCAGGCCAGCACTCTTATTATCGACACCAGACATCCAATCAAGGGGGCTGTCAAAGGAATATAAAGAGAATAACTTGATGAGTATGAATGAATAAGCACACCATAAAAAAACCACGAGACTACAGTATATATAACCCCTTTAACAGTGCCTTCTTCAAGTATTATAATCCCTGGAAAAATGGTATGGAACATAATAACAAGAACCATGACTAAAGGAGGCAGGGGACTATACGGCTTTTCCTCATCAAGCGTCAATATGAGTGAATCGACAGTAAGGAAAATGTCAATATATTGCAGGAGACAGAGAGTCAGAGCAAGGAGAACGGAAACGACCAGAAACATTTTCAGGCGTGAATAATTGTGTTTCAGATCGAGATGCATAGTTTTGAAACCTTTATTAATATCATTATTATTTAGTGCCTCACTCCTGAAAACCTGCCACTGAGCTCGCTATGTTTGCCGCCAAAAGAACGCAACGAAATGATCAGGATTCAACTACTCTAAGGTTTATGAGAAATGCGGGCTAATCACCAGCAGCACATGACCCATGTCCTGTCAGACCTGCTTCATATTAGCAAATCAGTAAGTTAGAAGTCAAATCTGTTACAGATTATATCAAACACTCCTGCACATTATGTCGCAGAATCACCGCCTGAGTGTAATTCATTTAATGAGTGAAGTGAGACGAGAAGGAGTATGATGAAGATGCAATGCCTTGAGGCTTACTTCGAAAAATCGATTTCGATGCGTTTATCCGGAGTTTTCCGGAAGATCAATAACAAACGTTGTTCCCTTCCCCATTTCCGTTTCAAAGAAGATAGTTCCCTGGTGTTTATCCACAATCGTTCTATAAGATATGGCCAATCCTTGACCAGTACCTTTTCCGCTTGGTTTGGTTGTAAAAAATGGGTCGAATACCCTGTCTTGATATTTTTCCGGAATGCCTCCACCGGTATCACTCATTGTGATGCGAATCCCAGTATCGGTCTTTCTTGTGTCAATGTTAATTTTACCAAGAAGGTTGTCGTTTTTCAGTTTTGCAAATCCTTCAATAGCATGCGCAGCATTAACAATTATGTTCAGTATAACCTGGCTGATTTCATCAGGATAGCATGGTATTCGAGGAAGGTCGGCAGCAAAATCGGTAACAAGCTCTGTAACATATTTCCATTCATTCCGACAAACAGTTAAGGTATTGTCGATGATACTGTTAATATCAACCATCGTTTTTTCATCACCACCGGGATGAGAAAATTCTTTCATTGCCCGAACGATTTTATCAACTCTTCGGACACCATCCAGGCTCTGGTCAAAAGTTGCTGTCATTTCTTCGGAAAGATATTCAATATCCGCCTCTTCCAGAATTATTGATAGAGACCGATCCATATCCGGGGAGATTGCTCCCTCCTGCACCAATTGTTGCCAAAAATGCTGGTAAGCATCTAATACTCTTGATATATCAATGAAGGATGTCTTCAAAAAATTAATATTATCTCCTATATATTGAATAGGAGAATTTATTTCATGGGCAATACCTGCAGCCAATTGGCCAACTGCTTCCAATTTTTGTGACTGACGCAGATCTCTTTCAAGAATCATCTTTTGAGTAACATCCTCATACACAGCTATCCCTGCATAGAGATTGCCGGTGCTGTCGGAAATGGCATTGGTAACTACTCTAAATTCCATTTCACCGTGCACTGTTTTGATCCTTTTAATCTCCTCACAAGTCTTACCGGTTTGAAAACTTACATAAAGAGGACAATTGTTAAAATTGTGTTCCAACTGCAAACAATCGAAGGCATCATAACAGAAAATTCCGTTGTCCTTGGCAGCCTTTGGAAACCAGTGCTGCATCTGTCTGTTTAGCTCTATGATCTTCATGTCAGGGTCAAGCATAACGACTCCGACAGTAAGATTATTCATAATTGCCGCCAGCTTCTCTGATCGAAGCGACATATTCTTTTCTAATTCTAATTTATAGGACAGAAGAGCCAGATCAAGATGCAAATGTTGCAAAGCGTTTGCAACAGTGATGAGAACTACATTTTTTGTCATAGGCTTGATGATATACCCATAGACACCAATAGCCATGATTTCACTGGCAATTTCCAGCGAGTCCAACCCCGTAACCATTATCCGACCAATCTGGGGATGATTTATTTTGGCATAACGAATAAGTTCCAGGCCCGATTCTTCAGGCATTTTAACATCACAGAGAAGAAGCTCTATATTTTGTGAGGCAAGAATATTTTTTGCGGACTTGACACTTTCTGCATTAAAACATTCATAACCAGCCTCAATCAAAAACCTGTTGATAAGTTTTAAGACTGCCGGTTCGTCATCCACAATCAGAATTTTTGCATCCATCGATGACCTCATTCTTTTAATTATATCAAGCCTGGATTTTTCACCTTCGATGAACATTGTGAAAATTTCAATTTTAGAAAAGAGTAACGTAACATATTAAATTTTCAACAATTTAATGAAATTTACACAATGTTCATGAGAAAGCCGGGCTAGTACTCTTTCTTTAAGGTATATCGTAGTCTAGCGTTTTACAAACAGAACAACAAGGTACCCGCACAACCTTTATTTCTCCAAAATGTCAGAATTATATTTAACCAACCGTAGTTATTGATACTCTCCAAAAAATCCAACATTCTGAATGAGTGAATGACCGACAAGGAAACAAAAAAGTATCATCAACAATTTGACCAGGCTGGTAAAATGATAGATACTGAAATTAAGAGACTGAAAGATGTTGACGATTTTTTGACCCGAAATCAGTCCCTTACTCCTTAAAACCTGTAATTAAAACACCAAATTCGGCGAATACTTGTAAGAAACTGAAAAAAGTGCCCTCTTGGTGGGTGTTTGAAGTAAGTTACTAACATTCAACAAGAGCCTAAACAGATGAGATGACAGTCAAAAAGGATTTTGATATCGAGATGAAGATCACGTCTCCACGATTAATAGTACGTCATGGTACTTCTATGAAAGGTGATGTGAACGAGGCAGTCTACGATCTGGCAACTCAGATCAAACAACAGGAAACACAACTCAGCCTGGCATTTTTTTCTGATGAGTATGATCCACAACAACTTGGTCCGGCATTAAAAAAATATCTTCCAGGTACGGTTATTGGCTGCACCACCGCAGGACAAATCTCGGAAAAAGGATTTCAGCGTGGCGGCATTTCAGGCGCATCATTTTCGAGCAAAGAGCTTACAGCCATTCCTTATTTAATTCATCCTCTCTCCACCCAAACTGAACGAATTTCAAAAATAGCTCAAGATGTAAAAAAAAGACTCTCCCTCCCTGGAATGCAAGCTTTCGGTTTTTTGCTGGTAGACGGGCTTTCAATGAAAGAAGAGGTTTTGATATCCGCCTTGTATATGGCTCTTGGAAATGTTCAGATTGTTGGTGGCTCGGCCGGTGACAACCTGAAGTTCAAACAAACCTTTGTGTATTACGATGGAAAGCTCTTGCACGATGCAGCGGTACTTACTGTTTTTTTCACCACCCTGCCATTTCAAGTCTTCAAACATCAGCATTTTCTACCTTCCTCAACCAGACTTGTCGTTACCGACGCAGACCCGCACAACCGTCTGGTCAAGGAGATTAACGGGGAACCCGCAGCACAGGCGTATGCTCAGCTCATCGGGACAAGCATCGAACAACTGAATTCTACAATTTTTTCTCAACATCCTCTGATGCTGCGAATCGGCGACGAATATTATGTTCGATCAATTTCCAATATTGAGCCGGGTGGCAGTCTGAAATTTTTCTGCGCCATCGACACAGGAGTTGTGCTGACTATTGGACGCGGTGATTCTGCGCTGGAGTCCCTCAGCCGGGATCTCAGGAGGATACAACAGGAAATGGGAGATCGGGCTATCATTATCGGTTGCGACTGCATCCTGAGACGACTTGAGATGGAAGTGCAGGGAATTGACGACAGTATCGGCAAACTTTTAGCCGCACACAATATTATAGGTCTAAGCACCTATGGCGAACAAATTAATTCCGTACATGTCAACCAGACTTTTACAGGAGTGGCAATTTCAGGATGATTCATGAGTAAACAAAGTGATAATGCTGTCATAGCAAAGCTTGAAGCAAAGCTCAA
>JBARUR010000326.1:0-6423 GCA_049645845.1 Desulforhopalus sp.
TGGAGCTGGTCCTCACCATCGATTCAGCAACCACAATTCATCCAGGTAAACGTATTCTCGAAATCAAGCGAGAGGAAATCAGACCATGAAAAAACTTATAGAACAGCTATGCTCCTCCTTAAGCAATGGAGAGGATCTCGTCCTCGTCACCATCTCCAGTCAATCGGGTTCCACCCCGCGGCTGGCCGGAGCTAAAATGATCATTCATCGCGACGGTCGTATTGCCGGTACCATCGGCGGCGGGCTGGTCGAAGCCCAGGCCATGAAGGAGGCCCGAAACTGCTTTACCGAAGGCCGCTCGCTGCGCCGGAGCTTTGACCTCTCCAACCAGGATGCCGCAGTCACCGATATGATTTGCGGCGGCAAGCTGGAACTGTTTCTTGAATATATTCGGGCAGACGAGGAAAATATAGCAGTTTTTAGTGCCCTGCTTGAAGCTATGACTTCGGGACGCAGGGTTACCCTGGTCAGTTCGCTGGACATAGCCAGCGACAACCGGAGATTCGTCATCGATCATCAGGGGCGTACCTCCCACGACAAAGTGCCGGATGGACTGCTCGCCGCCATCAAGCAGATCCGCTCATCCACCTCGGCCGCTACCCTTATTGATTACGAGGATCGGGAGTATTTGATCTCTTATTTCGCCGTTGGCGGCAATCTCTTTCTCGTTGGCGCGGGCCATGTCGCAGCCTGCACTGCCGAAGCTGCGGCCCGGGTCGGCTTTCGGGTCATCGTAGTCGATGACCGGATTGAGTTCGCCAACCGGGATCGTTTTCCCCAGGCGGACGAGATCAAAGTTATCCCCGCTTTTTCCGACTGCTTTAATGGGTATGACCTGGACGAAGACAGCTATCTGGTGATCGTTACCCGCGGACACATGCACGACATGGAAGTGCTTGACCAGGCCCTGCGAACCAAGGCCGGATATATCGGCATGATTGGCAGCCGCAAAAAACGCAACGCCATCTATGCCCAGCTGATAGACAAGGGTATCATGGAGGCACAACTTGAGCAGGTACGTTGTCCGATCGGAATGGCTATCGAAGCAGACACCCCGGAAGAAATCGCAGTGAGTATTGTCGGCGAACTCATTTATCAGCGGGCAACCGGCAGGAAGCCATGGCACCTCATCTGAGCGCGATCATCCTGGCAGCCGGGTTCTCTTCGCGCATGGGAAAACTAAAGGCCACTCTGCCTCTCGGAACGGAGACGGTCCTTGACTTGTGCATTGGTCTGTTCAAAACCTGCGGCATTGAGGAGTTCGTGGTGGTCACCGGCCATCGCCCGAAAGAAACCGGCGCAATTGCTGAACGGGCAGGTGCACGGGTGGTCTTTAATCCCGATTTTGCCGAGGGGATGTACAGCTCGATCAAGACCGGGGTGGGGCAACTGGCGAAAGAAAGTGACGGATTTTTCCTCCTGCCGGTGGATATTCCTCTGGTGCGTTTAGGGACTATTCGGTTGCTGGGCAGGTCCTTTTCGGTCACTCCGGCTGCAGTCACCTACCCGACTTTTGTCGGAAGACGAGGCCACCCGCCACTCATTGGCCACAACCTGTATCCGGCCATTCTCGATAAAAAGAATTCCGACGGCGGTCTGCGGTCCCTGCTGCACACCTTCGAGAACAAAAATCCGGAACAGATTGTCGATGTTCCGGTGGCCGATGCTAATATCCGCTTTGATATGGATACCCCGGAGGAATACACCGCCGGGCTTAGGCGTGCTGGTCGAATGGATTATCCCACTCCGGAGGAAGCAGCGATTATCCTTCAGCTCTACCCTATGCCGGCAAAAGGGCTGGCCCACGGTCGTTTGGTTGGCAGCATTGCCAAAGCTCTTTGCCGAGCCATTTCGCACAACACCGGACGGATACTGGATCCCGAGTTGTGCCAGGTTTGCGGCTGGCTGCACGATATGGCCAAGGGGCATGCCAATCACGAACAGGAGGCAGGCCGCTGGCTGCATGAGCTTGGGTTTGATCGGGCTGCAGAAATCGTGGCCGCCCACAAAGATCTTGAATGGCAGCCTGGATCGGCTATTACCGAAAAAGAACTGGTGCATATCGCCGACAAGCTGGCACGAGGCAGCAGGATTGTCGATTTAGCGGCACGATTTAAGGAAAAACTTGACCTCTACAGCGATAAGCCGGAAGTGGTGCAGGCTATCCACCGCCGCTTTGAACTGGCTCGGCGCATTGGTGCTGCTGTGGAGGCAGAAAGCGGCCAACTGCTTGAAGATATTCTTGCCCATATCCAAAATGGATGAGAAATGGAATCTATGATTTATCTGATCCGCCACGGTGAAATTGATCACACCGCGCCTCGCTCGTTCCTCGGCTGGACCGACCCGCCGTTAAACGACAACGGCATCCGCCAGGCCCAGGGCCTGCGCAAACTTCTGCAGGACATTCCCTTTACCGGGATTTTTGCTTCGCCCCTGCAACGGGCAATGCAGACCGCGGTTCTGGTTGGCGACATCTCGCCTGCATCTGTACAGCGGGTCGACCAATTCAAAGAAATCAATCTGGGGGCCTGGGAAGGTTTGACTGTCGACGAGGTACGACATCGTTTCCCGGGGGAGTATGAACAGCGAGGCCGGGACATGGAGTTTTTTCGGCCTGAGAGTGGTGAGAGTTTTGCCGATCTTGCCGTTCGCAGTTACCCGGCACTTCTTTTCCTGGCGAAAAATTTCATGGGCCCGCTGTTAGTGGTTGCACACGCAGGAGTCAACCGGGTGCTCCTGTCATGCCTCCAGCAGCGTTCGTTGCATCGATTGATGGAGATTCCGCAGGATTATTGCGGGATCAATATCCTCAGTTATAGATCTGAAATGTTGCAGGTGGAAGCTGTCAACCTGCATGAAATAGCGTAATCCTATCGCTTAAGATAGTTAGAAGAGAGGTATGAAAAGTGGATATGTCGACTGTGGATAGCGTATCAATGAAAACCATCGTTCCGTTGGAACAGGCGGTGGGAATGGTGCTCCCCCATGATATCACCGAGATTGTCAAAGATACTTTTAAAGGGAGGGCGTTCAGGAAGGGGCATGTCGTACGGCAGGAAGATATCGACCATCTCCGCCGTCTTGGCAAGGAACATATCTATGTCTTGCAGCTCAGCGACAACGAAATTCATGAGAATGAAGCAGCTTTGCTGCTGGCCAGGGCTCTCGCCGGTCCCGGAACCGAATACCGGGAAGAAATAGTTGAGGGCAAGGTTACCATCCATGCTGCAAAAGACGGCCTGCTGAAAATCAACAGGGAAGGATTACTGCAGTTCAATATGCTGGGAGAGGTGATGTGTGCCACCCTGCAGACCAACACACCGGTCAAAAAAGGGGAGCAGATTGCCGCCTCGAGACTCATTCCCCTTGTGGCTGGACGGCAAGTGGTCGAGCAGGCAGTCGCCATCGCTGAAACGAGCAAACCGATCATCGAGGTGCTGCCGCTTCGCACTGTCCAGGCAGGTCTTGTCATTACCGGCAATGAGGTCTATTACGGCCGGATCAAGGATAAATTCGAGCAGGTTCTGCGGGAGAAACTGGCTGGTCTCGGATCAACAGTGCAAAGTGTGGGATTTGCTCCCGACGATCCGCAGCGGATTGCCGAAGAGATTCATCGATGCCTGGCAGCCGGTGCGGAGTTGATCGTCACCTCCGGTGGGATGTCTGTCGATCCGGACGATGTCACCCGCCAGGGCATAAAAGAAGCCGGTGCGGAAAACATCATCTACGGCACAGCTGTTCTGCCGGGAGCGATGTTTCTCGTCGGTCGAATCGGGCGGGTGCCTGTAGTCGGTTTGCCGGCCTGCGGCATGTTTCATAAAATCACCGTTTTTGACCTGGTTCTTCCGCGTATTCTGACCGGATCTTCCCTTGATCGTCGGGACATAGCCGAACTTGGCCACGGTGGGCTTTGTCGCAATTGTAAAACTTGCCAATATCCGGTTTGCAGTTTTGGTAAATAGCAGCCTGCATAGTTTTCATACCGACAGCGACAGAAAGGAGCCTCCGCAATATTGATGAACATTCGGGGGCTCCTGCAGTCTTGACCATCCTCTATTGGTCAAGGCCACCCATGCAAAGATATTTTATCTCAAGGTAATCGTCCATCCCGTACTTCGAACCTTCGCGTCCGTTGCCAGATTGCTTAACACCGCCAAATGGCGCCATTTCATTGGAAATTATGCCTTCGTTGATACCAACGATACCGTACTCCAGTGCTTCGCTCACACGCCAGATGCGTCCAATATCGCGGGAATAGAAATAGGCTGCCAGACCGCACTCGGTGTCGTTGCTCATGGCGATCGCTTCCTCTTCCGTCTTGAAGGTAAAGAGCGGAGCCACAGGCCCGAAAATCTCCTCATGAAAGACCCGCATCGTATCATTTACGCCGGCAAGAACTGTTGGCGTGACAAATGATCCGCCAAGGGGTGACCGGCCGCCACCAATAAGAACTTCGGCCCCTTTTTTTACTGCGTCATCAATCATATCCAGGACATCATGTGCAGCTTTTTCATCAATCAAAGGGCCGGTCGTAACCCCGTCATCCATGCCGTTGCCAAGAACCAGACTGGACCGGACTGCCGCCGTCAGCTTTGCAGCGAACGCATCGTACACCTCTTCCTGTACCAGGATTCGATTACTGCAGACACATGTCTGTCCGGCATTGCGATATTTGGATATCATAGCTCCCTGCACTGCGGCATCGAGGTCGGCATCCTTAAAAACAATAAACGGTGCATTTCCGCCCAGTTCCATTGAGGTCTTCTTCACGGTTGCGGCACACTCCGCCATCAACTGCTTGCCAACTTTGGTCGAGCCGGTAAAGGTCAGCTTGCGAACAATGGGATTAGAAGTAAGCTCGGCACCGATCTCACTGGTTATGCCGGTAACGATATTTATCACTCCATCGGGGATACCGGCCCGGCAGGCAAGTTCGGCTATAGCCAGGGCGGAAAAAGGCGTGGCGTTGGCAGGCTTGCAGACCACCGTGCAGCCGGCAGCGAGAGCCGGGCCTATCTTACGGGTCAGCATGGCATTGGGGAAATTCCAGGGAGTAATACAGGCGACAACACCGACGGGCTGTTTAATGCAAACCAGCCGTTTGCTGTTGTCAGGTGCGGGGATAGTATCGCCATACACACGCTTTGCTTCTTCCGCAAACCATTCGATATAGTTGGCTCCATAAGCAATTTCGCCTTTTGCTTCCGCCAGCGGTTTACCCATTTCGGCTGTGAGTATTTTGGCCAGGTCGTCCTGATGCTCCATCATCAACTCAAACCACCTGCGCAACAGATTGGATCGCACTTTTGCCGGTTTGGTGCGCCAGTCAAGAAAAGCCTTCTGCGCAGCATCAATTGCACGGCGTGTTTCCACGGTGCCGCATTTGGCGACAGTTCCAATCGATTCACCTGTCGCAGGATTATATACATTGAGGGTTTCACCGCTATCGGCATTGCCCCATTTTCCATTAATAAATGCCTGGTGCCGCAATAGGCTGGTGTCGTGCAGATTCAGCATGACTTAATCCTCCAATGTAGTTGATTGACTCTGAAATGAAACAAGCAGGTTGCCGGTGCGGCAACCTGCTGTCGTTGTTAATACGGCCACTGTCGATTCAGAGCCTGAATACCTAACACCCCACAAGGGGTGTACTCTTTATCGTCCCCATGCTTTGAGGGGTATAAGTGCCTTGGAGATCACTTTAACATTCTAATTTTAAAGCATTCTCCAGGTTTCTTGTTTTTTACGACAAATTTCTCGAGTAAGGCAATTTGTCGAGTAAGGCACTAAGATAATGTTATCCCTGTCAAGCGCAAACGATGAATCACTTGGCTTTAAGTTTTTTGTAATACGAGCTATGAAGGTATCGAACTTCGTCTTCTTCCTTATAGCCAGTTATCATGCTGTGTATGGCACCCTTGATTGCAAAGAGCGACATATAGGCATGGGTAAAGAAAAACGCCGTGATGAGCATGGCGAGCACATTATGGGTGATTGCCGACAGACGCAGCAAATTGATCTGCGACATTCCTAAACCGGCTGCCAGTCCATAGTTAAAATCCTGCAGATACATGAAAATTCCCGTCACGATCATCACCAGGCCGCCCAATGTGGCTACCCAAAACCACATTTTTTGACCGGCATTGAATTTTCCTGCAGGGATCTCTTTTACTTCTTTACTAAGATATCCGCCCAGCATAAACATCCATTTGATATCATCAAGGCTAGGCAGCATCTCCAGTGCCCAAAACAAGAACATTGGAATTACGGAAAGCAAAAATATGAATGTACCAATCCCATGGATATGCCGGGCGAGCTCAATCAACAGGCCGCCTCCCAGATACTTGCCGAAGACGATCATCAGTCCGGTTGGAACAAGCAGGACAAAGGCGATAACTGCCAGCAGATGAATGACTCTCT
>JBARUR010000327.1:0-1690 GCA_049645845.1 Desulforhopalus sp.
GCCTCGCGAAAATGCTCATTAATGAGAAGGTTTGAAGCCTTGTTTAGGTGTATGTTCGCGCCAACAAGGTTTAAACCGTCCACTCCTGTCTTGTAGATGACATTCTCCATATTTTTTCCGTGTTGCAGCACATCTCGGACGGTTAATTGACAGGTATCAACCATGCCCAACCCAATCGTGGAATGTCCCTGAGGATCCAGGTCAATAAGCAGAACCTTATATCCTTCCATCGCCAGACCGCTAGAAAGGTTAATGGCAGTGGTTGTTTTACCAACACCTCCTTTCTGATTAATTACAGATATAATTTTCTTCATCGGTTTAGGGGATCCCTTATGAGTTAGTGACTGACGATTGAAAAAGTTTTTAAAATTTATTTTCTACTAATTCTGCTAAACTAACATAATTAAGCCATAATTCAAAGAAAGGAATTTGTTCGGATGTTCAAGTCTGATTCTTGTCAGGACATCACCATATTCTCCACAAACAATTAAGTGATGACATTGGATTAGATGATGCAGAAACCAATCCCTAGGTAATTACTGAATCTTGAATATGTACGACAGTGCAATAGGAATTGTGCCGATAAAAGATATCACGGAAAGGGTTCACTACAGAAACCATACATTAAAGAGAATCGATTAAAGAGAATCGGCAACGTTGAAGTTCTGGTGCCGCGGACTCCGTAATTCACACTCAGATTTCTTCAGAGTACGTTTCTTTTTGCGACTGAAATCAATAGTATGAAGAACTTAATGTATCTGTGGAGTATTATTTTTGAAGGGATTATTTTCCATATGCGGGTTAACCTGGATATTAATTTAAGATCGGTTTAAAACAGCAGAAATAGGTCAGCGGCTGGTTTTACTATGGTTCAGTGTTATCAAGCTCATGTCGTTTGCAATGGAATGGCTAAGATCTGAAATAAATTGAAGAAGATTTTACAATCAGTATTCTATGCTTCCTCCAGGAAAATAATTTTCGATTTTTTGAGGGTCGTTGTCTGAAAGGTACATAAACTCCCACCAGCATTGTCCTGCCTTGATAGGTCTATCCATTCCTGGCTGACCACTTTCAACTTTTCCGAAGAGGAATGTATTTCTTTTTCTAACGGGATAGATATCCTTAAGATTAAAGAATTAAATAAAAAGATGAACCAAACATATTTTACAGGTGAAAATGCATGTTACCGTTCGCTGGATTTATCTCTCTGAGAATGGAACTACACTGGCGATCAAACCCTATGGGGAAGGGCAGAAATATCTGCCCTTCTTCAAGAAGTTGGCTTGGGATAATTTAACACACAAAATAGTTGACGCTATGCCCGTACTGTTATCTACGGTCTTTCACTTTTAGGCTCTCACAAGCCCTTATTATCAACAACAATACCCTGCATATTCCTCATGAAATAAATCATACCGTATCCAGGAAGTTGCCTCACGAGTAATCTTACCATGGAACTCAGTAACAAACTTTTCTGTTTCGGTTTTCTCATGAACAGCATTTGCCACAAGGCATCCTGCATCATTTTTGTTTGCTCCAACAGAAGTATTGGATAAAGATATGTAAATATATTTATTAGTCTGATATTTTTCTCAGAAGCCAAAACTTCTTTGTCCAATAGGCGACATAAGTGATTTTGAGCGGTATCATAATGTGGTGCACCAGTGCCCCCATCCCTACTTTTTTGTTC
>JBARUR010000328.1:0-3624 GCA_049645845.1 Desulforhopalus sp.
CGGATATGACAAGCAAGGATATGCCGATGATGTTTGGCAGTGTTTCCAATACCATGCTTAATATCCTGATTGCCGAACTCAATATATATCTTGGAATTCCTACCTGTCAAAGCAGTTGCAGCCATCACCGTGATGTACTTGACGAAGAAGCCTTGGCACGGAGCAACAAGATTTTCAACCTCGTTCGCCAGTATGATTTTCATATCCTGCGGCACATGTTTGGTTTCTCCTCTCAATTGAATGATTTCAGTATAGAAAATATGGAGAAACAACTCGCTCAGTTCGAGAGTGTCCTAAAAAATCCTGAAGAAGTTGAGTTGCCGGAACCTGTGCAATATGACGAAGAGGGACTGGAGGCAATATTCGAAGGTTTTGACCGGAGGGATTTCCGCAGTTTAAATCATACCCTGAAAAATATAGGGACCTCTTTTGTCGGGTAAAGCTTTCAAAGGAAAAATTTATCTATACCTTATAATCTATTTGTGTAATCATTAAATTGAGGTGGTAAGACGACAGGATATTTAACGGGATCTTCTGAAAATCTGGAAATGAGGAGTGGTTGTGAAAAAAGTGATCACATCAATTTCGATGGTTTTGTGCGTATTGTTTATAAGTTTTGTCGGAAATACGTTCGCAGAAGAGACCAAGGTAAAATTCGCCATTGGCGAGTGGGAACCATATACAGGTAAAGATATGGACCGGAGCGGCATGGCCGCGGAAATAGTAAGGGCAGCTTGTAACGCAACAGGTTTGCAGGCAACGTTCGAGTTTTTGCCGTGGAAGAGAGCAGAAAATCAAGTAATGACTGGTAATTATTTCGGTACATTCCCTTATAAGGAAATGGTTGAAAGAATGGCTGACTATAAATTTTCTACCACTCTTTTTACTTCAAGTTTTGGTGTGTTGATTCATAAAAATAATGCCAGAACAAAAGATTTTCAATTCCAAAAACCAGAAGACTTGCTGTCCTATACTATCGGAATTGTGACCGGAACCGATGCGATCCGGACTCCTCTCGAGGAGATTGGAGTACAAGTGGAAGATGTGCCGACCAGTAGTCAAAATATCAAAAAACTTGAAGTCGGCAGGATTGATTTCTATATAGATGATAAAGCAGTAATATTTCAGGCGTTGAGACGAATCTATAATGCTGAACAGATGGCAGGGTTTGTGTTTCTCGAAGGTGATTTTGGTGATAAGAATGATTTCAAAATTATGATTTCTAAAAAGTATCCGCAGAATGACGTATTGTTGGAAAAAATTAATGACGGAATTAATAAAATTATCGAGTCGGGAGAACATAAGGCAATCCTGACTGAATATGGTTTATGATTTATTTTGAGCTTGCAGGGGAACTTTTTTCAGTCCCCCTGCTATTTAACTCTTACTGTAATTTCCACTCAGGGTTTCTCTTCCCCAAAAAAGCAGCAACTCCTTCTTTTGCGTCGTCGGTGGTGCAGAGGCGGGCAAATGCCTCGTTCATATATTGAAACTGTTTTTGATAATCCATATCCTCGGATTGATAAAAGGCGCTTTTGGCGATCTGTACGGCAAGCGGGCTTCTTTTTGCCAGGTCTTCCGCCCAGCTGAGGGCAGCCTCATCGAGCTCTTCATGGGGGACTACCCTGTTAATAAGTCCGAGGTCTTGGGCTTCCTCTGCTTTTAGGAGATTACCATAGAGAAGCAACTCCAAAGCTTTTTTTCGCCCCACACAACGGGCTACCGGCAGAATCGGGCCAACGCAGTTGAGACCGACATTAATTGCGGTAAGGCCCATCTTCACGCGGTCCGAAGCTATCACTAAGTCTGCTGCAGCTGCGAGCCCCATACCGTTGGCGGTCGCAACCCCCTGCAGTTGCGCTATGACCGGTTTTTTCATAGTGGAAATTGCCACCAGGGGATTTTCCATCCACTCGATCCATTCCCTATATTGCGTGGCGGATTTACCGGTAAGTTCATTGACATCTATCCCTGCACAGAATGCCCGCCCCGAACTTTTTAGCAGGATGACCCGAACATTGCTGTCTGCCTCCATAGACAGAAGCGCGGCATGGAGTTCACCCGCCATCCGGCTGTTGAAAGTGTTTAACTGTTCCGGGCGATTCAGGGTAATAATCCCCACATGCTTTGCTGTTGTTTCAACGAGAACTGTTTCAAATCCCACAAGACACCTCCATTTTAAAGTTTTTGAGATTTTCAATCATTTGCTATCGTATGGGGGTAACAACTGTCAGAACATTGTTTAAGGTGTGATTGGTATTATTTACAATATATTTACTGTGTCAGCAAACGATGCCGCCACGCATACGCAGTCGCTTGAGTTCTATCCGATAAATCAAGCTTGAAAAGAATATTGCTGACATGGGATTTTACCGTTTTTTCACCAATTCCCAGCTTTTCGGCAATCAAAGCATTGGAATGCCCCTGGGCTAACAACAACAGAACCTGCATCTCCCGGCCACTTAGGTCTTCATGATGAGCACGATCAATGTGGCGGCGCGATACAACGTTCATCAACATGGTTGCAATGCGCGGACTTAGGGTGCTTTCGCCGCGTGCAGCAGCACGAATTGCTGTCACTAAATCGTCTGGATCGGTATCTTTCAATAGATATGAGAGTGCTCCGGCCTGCGTAGCCTCTACAACGGTTTGCTCGGTTTCAACCGAAGTGAGAATGACGATATTTGTGCGTGGACTCAATCTTTTGATACGTTTAGTTGCTTCAATACCATCCATATCCGGCATGACGATATCCATTAAGACGATATCGGGTAAGAATTCTTCGGATAGAGCAACGGCCTGCTTGCCGTTTGCAGCGGTTGCCAGCACTTTTATATCCTTCTCAGAAGACAATAATGCTGTAAGTCCTCGGCAAACAACGCCATGATCGTCTGCTGCGATCAGGGTGATAAGAGGTGCTGATTCAGATTCCACTAAGCTGATCCTCCCATACAACTGCAATGTTCGTTCCCCGGCCCAATGCAGTTTCAATTGAAATCGTGCCGGCGGGAAGTGTCGCGGCATTCTCGTGCATGGAAGGAATGCCCATTCCTGCTGTGGGAAGGTTTCGATTAAAACCTTTGCCATCGTCTTTAATCTGCAACTCAAAACACATTGTTGATTTGACTAAGCTGATATTGATTTCCTTTGCATTACCATGTCGCTTTGCGTTTGCGATGCTTTCCTGAATGATGCGGCTTACAATAAAAATTTGATTGTCCGACAGCACTAAATTCGGCTGAATGAAATGGTGAATAACCACATTAAACTTGCTCTCGAGATTTTTATATAATGATCTAAGATTCATAACAACTTCCACACTCTCGTCGTTAAACCGCAATTCCGAAATAACCCCCACAAGTTGCTCTTGCGCCTGTCTTAGAATATTCCTCGATTCGAAGAGATTTTGTTTCGCCTCCCCCAGATCCGGTGCTTTAGCGTTAATTGCCGCCAGTTGAAGCGAAAGCGCAAAAAGATTCTGTTTTACCGTGTCATGTAATTCTCTCGCCATGCGCGTTCGCTCATCTTGTATAGCAGCCTGTTGTTTTATCCCAAGCAATTCCTTCAGTTGTTGCGCCATGACATTCAAGTGACGGCTATGTGCGGATAATTCATCGGCATAGT
>JBARUR010000329.1:0-8980 GCA_049645845.1 Desulforhopalus sp.
TCAGGAAACTGCGCCAAAGCACCAATCACTGCACCTGTATTCGTTGCCTTGGAATCGTTATAATAAAAAACTCCGTTTATTTCGGCGACAAATTCAATGCGGTGCGGCAGAGGACAAAATGCATTTAATCCCGCCTGCGTCTGCAAATAACTGCAGCCAAGGGAACGGACCGAGAGAATTGCAGCGGCATAATTCATCAAAGCGATTTGATTTATTCGTTCCATGGCTTCAAATCGATATTCTTCCAGTTCCCCATTCACAGCAAGGGTTATCCGATTGTTATTGATGACTGCCGTACACTGATTTTCTGTACCGAAAGTCTGCGCAACCGCCTGCAACTGTGGAGAAATCGTCCTGCAGAGCGGATCGTCTCCATTTAATATCGCTACAGCACCCGAACGTTGATGCATAAAAAGCTGCATCTTCGCCTGAGCATATTTCTCCATTGAAACATGTCTGTCCAGATGGTCCGGTGTGATATTGAGCAGCAAGGCAACATCAGGGGCAAAGGCACCTGCACTTTCCAGTTGAAAGCTCGATACCTCCGCAACCACTATATCATAACCATCCGGATTGACGAGATACTCATACAGGGGCGTTCCGATATTCCCGCCAACAAATACTTTTTTTCCAGTGCTTTTTAAAATTTCACCGATAAGAGTGGTTACAGTGGTTTTTCCATTTGTTCCGGTGACTGCAACTATTGGAACATCGATCTGTCCGGCGGCTGCGGCAAGTTCACCTGCAATCTTCACCCCGCCATCTCTTAATCTCTTAAGCAGCGGCAGTTCCAGATCGACTCCCGGACTGACCAGAAGCAGGTCTGCCTGGCTCAGGAACTCATAACTATGGCCACCCGCTTCCCATTTAATATCAGCCGTGCCGAGAAACTCGCCCTCCTCGTCAAGAAACCGCTGCTCCGGCCGACTGTCGGAGACCAGAACCTCGGCCCCGCAGTGAAGACCATAATGGATCGCAGCGCGGCCGGTAACACCCATTCCCATTATCGCGACTTTTATACCTGGATATAACAAAGGGTTCTCCGTCATCGCAATTTTAAGGTAGCAATGGCAACAAGGCCGAGAATGATAGATACAATCCAGAATCGGACCACAACCTTTGGTTCATGCCAGCCTTTCTTTTCAAAATGATGATGAAAAGGTGCCATCAGAAAAATACGCTTTCCGTTTGTCATCTTGAAATAGCCGACCTGCATAATGACCGACAAAGCCTCCATGACAAAAACTCCGCCGACAATCGCCAATAAGAATTCCTGCTTGATAATAATAGCTATGGAGCCGAGGGCTCCACCAATGGCCAGAGACCCTACATCTCCCATGAACATCTGGGCAGGATAAGCGTTGAACCACAAGAACCCGAGGCAAGCTCCGAAAATAGTCCCGCAAAATATGGCGAGCTCGCCACTTCCTGCGACATAAGGGATCTGCAGGTATTCTGCCAGGACAACATGCCCTGCCAGATAGGAAAATACCAGGTAGACCGCCGAAGTAACCACTGTCGGTCCTGCAGCCAGACCATCAAGTCCATCGGTCAGATTAACGGCATTTGATGCACCGACAATGACAATGATGGCAAAAACAACATAGAACCAGCCAAGATCGGGTCGGATGTTTTTCAGAAACGGCAGGCTCAGATGGCCATCAAAACCGGGATACAGAAAGATAAATATCCCCACAACTGATGCTCCGAGAACCTGTAATATCAGCTTCCATCGGGCACTTAGGCCTTTGGAATTATTTTTCTTAATTTTCCGTAAATCATCAATGGCCCCAATGGAACCGTAAAACAAAGTAATAAACAATCCAAGCCAGACCAGGGAGTTGTCCAGTCGTGCCCAGAGTAGAGTACCAATGGTTATGGCTGTGAGAATCAGCAGACCGCCCATGGTTGGAACCCCTTGTTTGGCCAGATGAGTCGCGGGTCCGTCATCACGGACAACCTGACCTATCTGATAATACCGCATCAATCTGATAAAAACCTGCCCAAGAATCAATACAATTATAAATGCTGTAACTGCCCCTGCGATCGAACGAAAGGTTATATAACGAAAGACATTCAAGCCACTTATGCTGGTGTGCAATGGGAAAAGAAGGTGATACAACATAACTAATCAAAACTCGCTGGTAAATGGTTCAACAGTAGCAATAGGGAAGAAAAAGGTGTGTAACTTCCCTTCAATCAAAAATCTACAAGTTCGGCAACAATTGTCTCAAAACGCAGCCCCCGGGAGGCTTTAACCAGGACTACGTCATTTTGTGCCAGTTTTTCACAGTCAACCATTTCATGTATCCAGCGGGCTGCAACTTCTTTCCCTTCAAACATATGAAGACGATCCTTGTGAAAACCATGGTCAAGAGCACCCTGTACCACATTTTTCTTAAATTCTCCAACAACTCCTACATAATCAATTGCCAATTCTGCAATCAATTTTCCAATCTCATAATGTGCCTGCCCGGAAACAGGACCAAGCTCAAGCATATCTCCTATAACGGCGACGGAGGATTTTCCGGCAATCATCTTCAGTGTCTTCAATCCGGCGGCCATTGAACCCGGATTAGCATTGTACGTATCATTAATTATGGTGAAACCCGATTTGGCCTGAAGCATCTCCATTCTTTTATCCGGAGGTCGAAAATCAGCAAGTCCGGAAGCGATTTGTTCAATCGATGCACCGGCAGCTAGCCCTATTGCAGCAGCACAAAGGGCATTGGAAACATTATGTTCCCCGGCAATAAAGAGATGGATTTCAACCGAGCCCTGATCATGATGAAGGGTAAAGGTAATGACGCCGCCTTCTTCCATATGGATATTGGAAGCCCAAAGATCAGGCCGCATTCCCTCATCCGGTTTCTGCCGTCCCGCATCATTTATCGAGAAAGTGATTTTCCGGTTATTATACCTGGTGGAGAGATCCCTGATTCTGCTGTCGTCAAGATTTACAATCAGTACTCCGGACGTTCTGGTGGCGGCAAAAAGCTCTTCCTTTGCTCTTGCTACACCTTCAATCGACTCAAGACCCTCAAGATGTGCGCCATGGATGTTGGTAATACAGCTTATATCAGGGTCAGCTATTTCACCAAGTCTTTTGAGTTCACCGGACCGGTTCATGCCCATTTCCAACACCGCCGCACGATGTTTGACATCAAGAGGCAGAAGGGACAGAGGCAAGCCGATAAGATTGTTAAAATTCCCTCGGGTTTTGAGAACACAATCCGCCGGAAAATCCGGCCCTTCCGGCCACATCCCGGCAAGTATCGACGACACCATCTCCTTGACGGTTGTCTTGCCACAGCTTCCGGTAAGTCCGATGACAACCTGTTCGCGTTGCGCAGCCAATGCTTTTCTGCGAAAAGCCGCCAGGTCACCAAGCGCCTGAAGAGTATCTTTAACTTCTATCTGGCAAACTGCCATTTCGGGAGGCAGAGAAATTATTCTTTCAACCACCAGACAACGAGCACCGTTTTCCACAGCTTTTTCGGCAAAGTCATGGGCATCATGATTTTCACCTTTCAACGCAACAAAGATCCCATCACTGCTGACAACCCTGCTGTCGGTAACGATAGATCCGAGTAATCCGGCTTGATTGTGCCCAAGATGCAATTTACCTTTAACAGCAGCTGATACAAGCTCAGCCGTCCAGCAGAACAAGACGCTTTCGGCTTCAGCCCGATCATCAAAAAAACGTTTGCCTTGCAGCGTTAACTGGTAGGGTTCATGGCCTTTTCCGGCAATGAGGACTATATCGCCGGGTAATGCTGCTCGAATCGCTGCTTCAATTGCTTTTCTTCGATCTCTTATTACCACGTATCCGCAATCTTTGCTGCCTCTCGCTAAAGGCCATGTATCATCTTTCACTTCGATTGGGGAAAGAGCAGTCATGCGTATTCCGACAAGAATTTCATCCACAATCCCGTCAGGGTTCTCAGTGCGGGGGTTATCATCCGTCACTATAGCGACATCGCACAATTTTCCGACAACTTCACCCATCAACGGCCTTTTACCCTTGTCTCTGTCACCTCCGCAGCCAAAAACGCAGAAAAGTCTACCATGCGGGAGAGCCGCGACAGTGGTCAGCACTTTTTCCAGTGCATCGGGAGAATGGGCATAATCTACTAAGACCACGGGCCCTTTTGAATCCCAACCAGGACCTGCGGAAACTTTTTCCAGTCTTCCGGGGGCTCCGGCAGCTGAAGAAAGGTAGTTGCAAATCAGCGCCTCCTCAATTCTCAGGGCCATGCAAATTCCGTAAACTGTCAAAACGTTATCTACGTTGTACCGTCCAACCAGCGGGGTCGAGAGAGCATGTTGCCCGGAATGAGTTTCCACCAGCATATCTGTTCGATCAAGAATCGTGGAAAATTCCTGTAATCGAATATCGGCGTCCTCCGCCTCTCCCCATCGCATCACCTGCCTGCAATTTTTCGTACAAGTCGCATAAAGCCGGCGAAGCCATTCCTTGTCCTCGGGACTTCCTTGAAGCACTGGAAGTACAGCTATTCCCGTATCTTTCATATGCTCGGCAAACAGAATCGTTTTCGCCTGAAAATAATTTTCCATGCCGGCATGGTAATCCAAATGATCACGGGAAAGATTGGTAAATGCTGTGGCATCAAATAATATCGAACCTATCCTCGACTGGGCCAGGGCATGGGAGGATACCTCCATGATCACATAATCCACACCATTATCTGCCATCTCGCGCAGCACTTCCTGAAGTAAATAGGCTTCCGGCGTTGTAAACCTGGTTTGCAGAATCTTCTGCTCACCTTTTTTGCCGGTATATCTGTTATTTATCGTACCGATAACTCCAACTGCCAAACCAGCCTGCAGCAAAACCTGTTCAAGGAGATAGGTTACTGTTGTTTTGCCATTGGTTCCGGTAATTCCTATAAGTTTCAGCTTATCGGCCGGTCGGCCAAAATAATTTGCCGCAATAGTCGCGTATGCTTTGGCTGTATCTTCCACTTCAATAACTGTAACCTGCAGAAGTCCGGCCTGATCCTCAGTCAGTTTTCCAGTCCCGCAGACTATCGCGCGACATCCCCCAGCAACAGCTGCCTGCAGAAAATTATGGCCATCACAGATGGCTCCGGGAAGTGCGACAAACAGACCGTCGGCAGCAGCTTTTCGTGAATCGGCAGTGATTGAAGAAACCAGCTGATTATCTATCGATTTGCCCGAAAGCAAATTGAGTATTTTGAAATTCAATCCCTTCAGGAGAGATGAAACTGTAGTATGTGCTTTGGATGATGACATTTGCCGGTACTCTTCCTCAAGAGGTATTGTAATGAATTCCGGCTAATTTCACGCTGCCGTATTCAGAATTTATCAGGATTTACAACCACTTGCTCATTAAGAATCAATACACATTCTTTTATTCCTTTCAAGGATGCGCCTGGAGATGGTTTTTGATCAACCACTTTCCCTGTTCCCTGAATATTCAGCTCCAGGTTTGTCCCCTGCAGCAGCCGAAGACTTTTTCTAAGACTTAATCCCTTCAGATCGGGCATTGTTCCGGATGTAGTCTTTTCTCTTTCAGCTGTTTTTGCTTTGCCGGACGACTCTGCAGAAAGAGTCTTCATCTGATAATTATCCTCATTACCGATCTCAGGCTCAACCACATCTGCTACAGACTTGGCTATTTGCTGGAGGACAGAGATCCTTACCGCCTTTTCTTCAACGATTTTCTCGACACTGCCTTCTCCCTCACTCTCATC
This sequence comes from Desulforhopalus sp., assembly GCA_049645845.1. GTDB lineage: Bacteria > Desulfobacterota > Desulfobulbia > Desulfobulbales > Desulfocapsaceae > Desulforhopalus_A. Next base: position 5,739 of record JBARUR010000329.1, read on the forward strand.
TCTCTGAACACCCTGAGGAGGCCGTTGAATGACAATCAGCATATTTAAATCATTCGTGCCTGCCGGTATAGTTACAAACAACAGGTCATTAATGAGAAAACGGGGCGACCCATTATGCTCAACAGTCACCAAAACCTCGTCCCTCAGATAATACGTCCCCGAACCACCCTGTTTCGCCTGACTGCGAAAAAGCGACTGGATTCTTTCATCTTCAGCATCCGACCAGCCTTTCGATTGAGTGCCGATTTTCTCATTTCCTGTGAGCGAAACCTCCACTCCCGTTTCATTGTCAACAATTTTCTTCACCACAAAAGGATGAATTTTCTTCCCATTGTTGAGGAGAACAGAGTATGAGGTCAGGATGCTCAAAGGGGTCGCAAACTCCGGTATCACCCCGAAATTGATTGTCGATGCAACAACTGGTTTCTGCTGACTTTCTTCAGTTTTTCCCGGTTGACTGGGAACATAGAAATCAGTTTCCGACAAATCTTCAAGTCCAAGCCATTCCCAAAATCGCAATTTGCTGCCGAGATCACTCTTATCCGGAACCAGACTCCAGGCACTAGGCGAAAGGTCACTCAGTTCCTGCGTATGCAGCATTATCGCATCACGCAGGAAAAGCCTCATTTTTGCAGGGACATATAAAGGAACAAGGAACATGTTTTCCGTCTGTTCCTGCGAGTATCGAGTGAATATATTGGGATTAAACCCCGGCAGATTTGCCCCGCCAATTATTTCTCCCGTACCGCTCTCCAGCAAATATGCTGTTACTTTTTCGGCCTGTTCAATTTGAGCGATATCCTTAACGATGCCATCAAGAATACTTTGTATTTTCAAATCAAGGGACAGGACCAGATCGAGAGAATCGCTTAGAGGCTGTGTTTCTTCAAGTTCTTCCAGTTTATTACCGGCCATAAGTCGATCATAGTAGAACTCCACACCCGATAGACCTATACCGTTTTCGACATACCCGATGATATGGGCTGCCTGAAAATCATTTGGGTAATATCTTTTATTGTCTCTTTGTAAATATACTCCGGGCAGTTGGAGACTTTTGAGCGATGCTTCCTGTTCCTGACTTATATCTTTGGCAATCCAGTGTCGCAATCCTCCGCTTTTCAGCCGTTCTTCCAACGCACCCTTTTCAAGATCAAACACCTGGCTAAGCTGTTCTGCAGTTTCAAGGATCGAGTCGATTTCCCGTGTCCTCGCATAGACCGAAACCCGTTCAAGAGTCACTGCAAGATGCTTGAGATTTCTGTCAAAAAAGGTTCCTCTGACGGGACCATTCAGGGTGAACGTGTTTTTTATGTTGTGCAAGACTTCTTTTATAGAAGAAGTGATACCATAGTTCTGTTCAAGCAGGTAACCAACCGTTCCAAGCACCAGGAAAGTTACCAGATACAGAATCACCCGCCTCCCCCTCTTTTTTTTCTGCGTCCTGAGGCGGGATTTTTTTATCATATTTGTCTATTTAGAATAAATAAAAGTTCCAGTCCTACGATTAAATTTACCTACTTGGTCACCTGAGTCTACATAAAGATCTAACTTTTCTCCAGCAAGTTTTTTTATGCTGCCGGGAGACCAGAGCCTTGCTTTATGAGCGAGGAGTCCAATGTTTTTGTCCATCAGTTCATGTCTTTGATTGTCTGCACTTGCAATCGCACTGTCAGCGCTGGTAATAGCGGATGCAATAAACATATTTATACCCAGCACAAAGGGAAAAATCACCAGCAGAATTTTTCCAACCGGTTTCCATAAAATGAGCCAGCTGGACAAATCAATAAGATCATGAGGCCGAACCCGCTGCCGCACTCCAATTTTGGCGTTTGGCCGCATATATGCTTCTGTAGGGTTATTATAATTCATAGTGCCTCCTTTCATACATTGTTTCTCTTTCGTGCAACTCTTAAACGCGCACTCCGCGACCGTGGGTTCACCGCAATTTCTTCAGCTGAAGACACTACAGGTTTTCCGGTCAAGACTTCCAACTGCTCATTGTTCCTAAACTTTCTCTTCACTATTCGATCTTCCAGAGAATGAAAAGATATCACGCAAAACGGTGCTCCAGGCTTAAGATACCGCACCGCATCATCTAATATGTGCGCCAGATTTTCCAATTCCGTATTGACTGCTATTCGCAGGGCCTGAAACACTTTGGTCGCAACATGAATTCTTTTTGGATGAAAGCGCTTCGGGACGGCATGGGCAACTACTGAAACCAGCTGCTTGGTGGTCTCAATCTTCTCTTTCTTCCTGCTTTCAACAATTGCCGCCGCAATAGGCCGTGCCTGCCGCTCTTCTCCGTAGTAATAAAAAATGTCAGCCAGTTCCTGCTCTGAACAGTAGGCCAAAATAGTTTGTGCCGTGGTTTTCCCCCGGTTATCCATTCGCATATCGAGGATTTCATCACGCTGAAAACTAAAACCGCGTTCTCCCATGTCCAATTGCAGCGACGATACGCCAATATCAATCAGCAGGCCGTCTATTTCCTGTACACCCAGTTCATCCAATCCTGCTGCGAGTTCGGCAAAGTTTCGTCGGACAACTGTCAAGCGTTCACCAAAGCCGGCTAATCTCTTAAGAGAATGCTGGAGTGCTGTTTCATCCCATTCAAAGGCAATGACTCTTCCGTCAGGAGTCGAAGCGGACAGGATGGCTTCCGTATGTCCCCCTAAACCAAGAGTACCGTCGACATAGGTTTTTCCGGCTTGAGGAGCGAGATATTGCATACATTCCGGCAGTAACACCGATGTGTGCAGCTGCTCTTCCTGACCATCAGTGACCACTAAATAACCCCCATCCTGGAAAGACCTGCCTCATACTCTTCAAAATCCTCACGAGTGTTTTCAATTTCCGTTTGCGCATAATCTTTATCGCAGATTTCAAACCAGTCTATCATCCCGGTAAGAACAACTTCTTTATTCAGGTTGGCATCTAATCGCAGTTCGGGAGGAATACGAATACGCCCCTGTTTATCGACAACACACTCGACAACCCCGCCGACGGCGTAACGAACAAATTTAGCAATTCCCTGTTCACCGCCCTGAGTGAGCAATTTTGTTTCGAGAGCCTCCCATTCAGCCATCCGAAAAGCACGCAAATGGGTCTTCCAGGGAGCCACCATAAGTATGTCCGTGCCGCTTTGACGCAACACTTCACGAAAACGACTTGGAAGATTCAGCCTTCCTTTCGCATCCAATACGTGAAATGTTCTGCTTCTAAATCGACTTTGTGACAAA
>JBARUR010000330.1:0-32578 GCA_049645845.1 Desulforhopalus sp.
GTATCCGAGAAGTGAAGCAATGAACTATAGTTGCCTATGTTTATTGCTTCAACGACGAAAGAGACACGGTAAGATCGGCTGGCCTTCGGTGAACATTGTGAAAATTTCAGTTTTAGCAAAGCGGAACCCAACATATTAAGACCTTGATTTTAATGAAATTTACACAATGTTCATGAGAAATCCGGGCTAGGTGCTGCCGAACGGGTTAAGTACTTCCTTCTATCTGACTTAATTTCCCCTTTCAGGGTTATTATTTGCATATTTCGTCAACCAAGATATGATTAAATCATCTACTACGCTTCTGGACAGGTGAGACTATGACAACAAATATCAACTATGATATAGAGCAGCTAATTGGCGAACAGATCAACCTGCCTTCACCACCGGCAATTGCTGCACAAATCCTTAAAACAATACAAGATAAAGAAAGTTCCTTAAATGATCTTGAAAAAATAATTGCTGCCGATCCTGCCCTCACAAGCAAATTACTGCGAATTGCCAACTCTGCTTTTTACTCACTTCCTTATGAAATTAGCAATGTAACCAGGGCGGTGTCAATCCTTGGTACCAATGTAATAAAAAATATTGCGTTATCCTTTGTTATAGCCAGCAATCTTCGGGGTGATGCGAAATTCTCATTTGATTTTGATTATTTCTGGCGCCGATCTGTTACTGCTGCTGTGGCTGCGGAGTTGGTCACAGGATTGTTACAGGAAAAGGATGAGGATATTTTTGTTACCGCTCTTCTTCAGGATATAGGAATTTTGATAATGTACCTGAGCAAGGGGCAGGATTATAATTCCGCTTTAGAACAATGCGATGTGAATGGAGGAATCAATTTAATTCACTCAGAACGAAAGAAGTATCAATTCGATCACCAACAACTCAGCTGCACCCTTCTTGAGAGTTGGGAAATTCCGGAATCAATCGTTAGACCCATTCGTTGTCATCATGAGCCCGATCTCGCTCCGGAAGAAGACCGCAGAACATGCTCAGTGCTGTATGTGGCGAATTTATTATCGGTCATTTACAGCGGCAGGGAAACCGCTGAGAATGTCCGGGAACTGCAAACAAAAATGAAGGTGTATTTTAACATCAGCGCCGATCAAACCAGGACTCTTCTTGACGATGTCGCTGAAAAGAGCCTCGACATCCTCAATATCTTTGAAATCGATCCAGGCCAAATGAAGCCATATTCACAGATGCTGCAGGAAGCAAATGATGAACTTGGCAAACTCAATCTCTCCTACGAACAACTTGTCCTGGAACTAAAAGAATCCAAAGAAAAGTCGGAGAGATTTGCCCATGAACTGCGAAAAGCCAATGCTCGACTCGAAGAACTGGCTTTTCGGGATGGCCTGACGAATCTCTACAATCATAGATATTTTCAGGAAATTTTCAGCAAGGAAATGGCCCGTGCCAGACGCTACAAACATTCGCTTTGCCTGATAATGTTTGATATCGACTATTTCAAAAATGTCAATGATACCTTTGGTCATCCTGCAGGAGATCAGGTCCTGATCAACTTAGCGCAGGCCATTAGTGCAGCCGTTCGTCCAACTGATATAGTTGCCAGATACGGCGGTGAAGAATTCGCTGTCATACTCCCCGAAACGAACCTGACAGGGTTGAAAGTCTTTGCTGAACGACTGAGGCGATGCGCTGCCTCTGTTACGACCGTCATAAGGAAACATCCGATCGAAATAACCATCAGCTGTGGAGGTGTCCATCTATCTCCAGATGACAACATTACCCAGCAGGAGTTTATAAATAGAGTCGATCGCGGACTCTTTCTTTCCAAGAAAAACGGCCGCAACCGGGTGACCATACTGCCGATAGAATAGAACAAAGCTTTTGTGACTGAAAATAAGTAGCATGGTTTACCGGATTATTATACTTTAGCGAAAACCATGACGCGGGAGAGGCAAATGCAAACAAAATCGGCTGTTTTTTTTCGGAATATATTCCTGATTTTAATCTTTTTTACCCTGCCCATTTGTGCCGTAGCGGAAACTCAAAATCAAATTCTCGAATGGGATGACGCGGTAGAGGCTGCCCGTGGACAGACTGTCGACTGGTACATGTGGGGAGGTTCCCCGGCTGTTAATCAATATGTTAACGGATATCTGGCCACCGAACTTGAAAAGGCATACGGTATCCGTCTGCGGCAGGTACCTGTAAAAGACATCGCCGAAATAGTAAGTAAACTGGTTGTTGAGAAACAGGCAGGTAAGGACAGTGACGGCAGTGTTGATCTTATGTGGATCAACGGCGAGAACTTTCGTACATGCAAACAGTATGATCTCCTGTATGGCCCCTTTGCAGAGAAGCTCCCGAATCAGCAATATGTCAATTGGTCCAGCCCAACTGTCAAAAACGATTTCGGTACTCCCGTTGACGGCATGGAATCACCCTGGGGCAGTGCCCAAATGGTCATGATCCATGATTCTGCCAAAACTCCGCAGCCACCTCAGTCTGTCGCCGCTTTAATTGACTGGATTAAAGCCAACCCCGGCCGATTCACCTATCCTGCACCACCTGATTTTACCGGCTCGGTATTTGTCCGGCATATTTTTTATCATGCAGCCGGCTCATTTGATAAATGGCAGGGAGAGTATTCGGAAGCTGAATTTAATAAAGCGGCGGAAGCGACCTACGCCATACTGCGGGATCTGAAGAAATTTCTCTGGCGCAATGGCGACACCTATCCGGATTCCCCGGTCCGGATGAATACCCTTTTTGCCGATGGACAAATTGATTTCTCCTTTTCTTATCACCAGGGAGAGGCCTCACGAAATATTTTGGACGGCCTCTTTCCCGATACAGTGCGGACCTTTGTTTTTAAAGAAGGCACAATCGCCAATACTCATTTTGTGGCCATCCCTTACAATGCTCAAGACAAAGCAGCTGCTATGGTTGCGGCTAATTTCCTCCTCTCGCCTGTAGCTCAGCTCGAAAAAGCAATTCCGGATGTATGGGGGGATTTTCCGGCGATTACCCCTACTAAGCTCCCTGAGCTGTGGCAGGAAAAATTCAAAGCTCTTCCCCGAGGCCCGGCAACACTTGGCGATGCTGAACTACAGTCTCATCAATTACCGGAACCCCCAAGCAAGATATTGGTTCAGCTTGAAAAAGGCTGGGTTGAACACGTCCTGAAAAACAGATAATGACTGGTGCCAAATCCTCTGCCTTACCAATTGTCGGCACCGGTAGGACAACATCATCATGGAAATTATTTGTCCTGCTCGGTCCCGCACTCTGCGTCATAGTTCTTCTTTTCGGAGGAGGACTTGTACTGGGTTTTTTGCAGGCTCTTGGCCATTTACCTTCAGAGGGCCTTGAAGCCATCAGCTTCGGACATTTTAAGAATGTACTGCAGGACCCCGATTTTATAAAAAGCCTTATTCTCACTTTGTATATTTCCACAGTCTCAACCGTGATAGCCGCAGCAGTCAGCGTGGTGCTTGCCCTCGCTCTTATAAAATGGGCGGCTGACAGCAAAACGATCAATTTCGTTTTACAGATTCCGCTCACGGTACCTCATCTGGTCATTGCGATTTCAGTGATCCTGCTGCTGGCTCCTGCCGGATTATTTTCGAGGCTTTTATCCAGCATGTCGTTCATCCAGAACCCTTCAGATTTCCCGCTTCTGGTCAATGATAGCTGGGGTATCGGTATTCTTACCGTCTATATTTGGAAAGAGATTCCATTTATCACTTTTATGCTGCTTGCGGTTTTGAAAAACATGGGAACAGAGCTTCTGGAGGCAGGATCTACCTTGAACGCTTCCAAATACCAGCGCTTCATGTATATTATTCTGCCTATAATTGCCCCAAGCCTTGGTTCCGCCTGTCTCATTGTCTTTGCCTTCACCTTCGGTGCTTTCGAGGTACCTTATCTGCTTGGCCAAACCTATCCCCTGGTTCTTCCTGTTTGGGCTTACAAAAACTATAGTGATATCGACCTTCTGGCTCGACCTGAGGGAATTACCATCGGCCTTATTATTGCTGCGATCGTAACGCTTGCAATCATCTTTTCCCAGCTTCTCCTGCATATTGGCCGAAAAAGAGGTTTAACAGTATGAGGATGCAAAAATTGCTGCTGCTCGTTTCTGTGCTCGTCGCAGTACTCCTGCCCTTTTTGCCGCTCGCACTCTGGTCGATCAGTGAAAGATGGTTCTACCCCGCCCTGCTGCCGCAAGCTTTTGGACCGCGCGCCTGGAGCTATGTTTTCGGAACTGCCGGCGGCCAGATTGTCTCCGGTCTTTTTACCAGCTTTAGCCTGGCTCTGGTGACAACCTTCATTTCGCTCATTCTCGGCATCCCTGCCGGAAGGGCTCTGGGACTATATGATTTTGCCGGCAAGAAATTGATTTCCTTGCTTTTGATCTTGCCTATAATCATCCCGCCACTGTCGGTTGCCATGGGGCTGCACCTCTGGTTCATCCGGCTTGGACTCGCCGAAACCTTTACCGGGGTGGTGCTTGTCCATCTCACTTTTTGCCTACCCTATACTATCTTTGTTATCTGGGGTGTTTTTACCGATTATAATCCTGATTTTGAAGAACAGGCCCGATCACTTGGCGCCTCTCCTGCAAAAATAGTTTTGCAGGTCATGTTTCCCATGATTCTTCCAGGTATCACAGTGGCCGCACTGTTTTCTTTTCTTCTTTCCTGGTCGCAGTATCTCAGCACTCTCATTATCGGTGGCGGGAAAATGCTTACCCTGCCGATTCTCCTTTTTTCCCTGATGGACAGCGGTGACCGTCCGGTAGCTGCAGCAGTCAGTCTGGTGTTTATCCTTCCGGCTTTTCTTGCCCTGCTGGGCAGTGCTCACAATCTCGGCCGCAGTGGCCTGAAAGGAGTACGTTGATGGGAAAGCTTACGCTGCAGGACCTGACAATCAGTTATGGAGGTAAACCGGTTATCCAAAATCTTTCATTGGATATCAATGACGGCGAGCTGGTTTCTCTCCTTGGGCCAAGTGGAGTTGGAAAAACAACGATTTTGAAAGCCATCGCCGGTTTATTGCAACCTGCTTCCGGAAGCATTATCATAAATGGACAGCGAGTCGACCATCTCCCCGCAGAAAAACGCGACGCGGTACTGATCTTTCAGAAACCGTTGCTTTTCCCTTTTCTGGATGTTGGCAAAAATATCGGATTTGGCCTGAAAATGGCTAAGATCAACGGGCTTGCTGCTGAAAGAAAGATCGATAGAATTATCGGGATAACCGGTCTTGAGGGGCTGAAAAATCGTAAAATACACCAACTTTCCGGAGGCCAGCAGCAGCGGGTGGCACTCGCCCGCGGCCTGGTTCTCGAGCCGTCCGTTCTATTGCTTGATGAACCGCTCAGCAACCTCGACGCGGAACTTCGGCGGCAGATGCGGGAACTGATCGGCAACGTACAGGCAGCTACAGGAATTACCATGCTCTTTGTAACCCATGACCAAAGTGAAGCCTTTGCCATAAGCGACCGGATATGCGTCTTGCTCGACGGCAGCCTTCGTCAAACCGGCACTCCCGCTGATCTCTTTTATAGGCCGCAGGATGCAGACGTTGCCAATTTTTTCGGTTGTATAAACTTGATCAAAGGAACCATCCGGCACGGATTGTTCGAATGCATGTTTGCCTGCTGTCCGACAAATCTTGCGGATTCGCCGCAGGCGACTGCTGTTATCCGACCGGAAGATATTCTTCTTTCACCCACCAAAATAGATGACGCATTAGCCGGAAAGATAACCCAGTTACAGTTTGAAGGTTCGACCAGCCGTTTAACCATCGAATGTGAAGAACAGACCTTTGCCGTCCTTTCCCTGCGTCCGGATTTTACTCTCGGACAACCGGTCTGGTTATCTTTCCCAGCTGACCGGCTGCATATTTTACCTTTATCCTGATAACAATGAACAGCATCCCGGATCCCTTCGATCATTACCTCCTTAAGGTAAGACATTATCTGCAGCAAAAGTGCCGGGAAGAAGCTCCCGGGATGGCATTCTTAGCTGGACAGGATTTTACTGTTTCTCCACTTGCCAAAGGCGAATATAATCTCAATTACCTTTTGACCTCTAAAAAAAATCAGCTGGTTTTTCGGGTTAATATGGGGACTCAGATCAATCGGGATGATCAGATCATTTACGAATACAAGACACTGCAGCTCCTGCAGCGATCCGGCGTAACTCCGAAGCCGTTTTTTGTAGATGACAGCCGCAGCTTTATCGACAGGGGCATCTCGATCATGGAATATTTGCCTGGTGAGCCACTCGACTACCGGCTTAATCTTCCAGGAGCCGCGCATACTCTTGCCATCATTCACCAAGTTCCAGTCAATCCTTTACAAAATCACCTGATAGTTGAACAACAGCCGCTTTCCCTGATTTTTGATGAATGTTCCGGACTGCTGAACCGCTATCTCCATTCTGAACTCGCTGATCCCGATATCCGCAATTTTTTTTATGAGGTACTGGACTGGGCGAAAATTGCTAAGAAACAGGAACAATATTTTCTTGACGATCCCTGGTTCTGCATTGTCAATACCGAAGTAAATTCGCGGAATTTTATTGTCAACCGCAAGCAGCAGACAACGCACCTCATCGACTGGGAGATGCCGCGTTGGGGTGATCCGTCAACCGATCTCTGCCATTTTTGCTCTCCACTCACCACACTATGGAAAACCGACTTCCGCTTTTCACCCGAGGCTCTCAGCCCCTTTATCGAGGAGTATAAACACAATATTCGTTCGGCCCACCTGCGAGATACCCTGGAGGAAAGAATGCGGCTAAAATTTCCTTTTGTCCTCTTGCGGGGCATCTCCTGGTCGGCTATGGCCTGGGTCGCTTACCAGACAGATTATCAGGGAATTCACAATGTGGATACCCGGCAAAAAATTCAACAATATATGGATCTTAAATTTATCCGGTCCCTGTTTGAACCTTTCATAAAAAATTGATGCTATTTCCTCACCATGTTGACCAACTGCAAGATACTGCTTTTTACCAGATACCCTGAAAAGGGTAAAACCAAAACCAGGCTGATTGGCGAACTCGGCGCAGACGGAGCTGCCCTGCTGCATAAAAAACTTACGGAAAGGGTTTTCATGCAGGCTAGTCTGCTTAAGCAACGTTCAGGCATTGAAACCATCGTCTACTTTTGTGGAGGCAGCAGCCCCAAAATGACCTCCTGGCTTGGACCGATACATTGTGTTGAACAAATGAGCGGTGATCTCGGTCAAAAAATGCGTAGTGCCTTCGAGCACTGTTTTTCAGGCGGAGCCGAAACAGCCATCCTTATCGGCAGCGATATCCCCGATATAAGTGCTGAGCTTTTACAACAGGCTTTTAATGCTCTTATAACCAAAGATGTGGTCATCGGCCCCAGTCGGGATGGTGGCTATTATCTGATTGGAATGGCGGCCGGAGCCGCCAGGATTTGCAGACCAGAAGGTATGCCTCCTCTTTTGCCTCTGCTTTTTGATAAAATGAAGTGGTCGACCGAAGAACTCTTTAATAACACCATGCACCGCCTGGAAAGTGCAGGATATGAGACTGCACATCTGCCAACATTGAGAGATATCGACATTCCGGCAGACCTCCCTTTTGCAAAGGAGAAAGGCTTGCTATGATTTCGATCATTATTCCTACCCTGAATGAGGAACAGGTTCTCAGTAAGACCCTAGCCTCTCTGCAGAATAAAAATAATCTGGAAGTAATCGTCGTCGACGGCGGCAGCAGCGATTCCACCTTGGCTTTAGCCCGAAAAACAGATTGCAGGATTTTCTCAGGCCCGAAGGGGCGGAGCCGGCAGATGAACAAAGGTGCTGCAGAGGCTAGAGGTGAGATTCTGCTTTTTCTCCATGCAGACACGCTGCTTCCCGATAATTTTCCAGAACTCATACAGGACGCCGTCAGGCAGCCGGATTTTGTCGCCGGTGCCTTTTCACTTGCAATTGACAGCCCCAGAAAAAGTCTCTTGGGTATTGCCTGGTTTGCCAATCTGCGCTCTCGCCTGCTCCACCTTCCATATGGTGATCAGGCCCTTTTTATTACCAGCAGCTTGTTTGAGATTTTGGGCGGATTTCCCGAGATGGAAATAATGGAAGATTTCATTTTCATGCAGAAGATAAAGAAGAAAGGCAAAGTCATTATTCTTTCAGAATGCGCTCTCACATCCGCCCGCCGCTGGCACAATATGGGCATAATACGAACGACCCTTATTAACCAGTTTATCGTCTGCGGTCACTTTATCGGCATACCTCCAGCCACTCTTGCAGGATGGTATCGACGAATGCGCGGAACAGGCAACTTGTCTCCAAAAAAATAAACAAATCCTGCAACTTTTTTTCCTTTCCAAGCTAACACTTTTTTTTTCCTGCCGATATACTAACATATAGTGTTTGTATTTTTGCGGTGTCCAACCCACTTTCAAAACAAGAAGGAAAAAGAATGTTCAAAAAACTCAACAATGTCCAGTTCACCACCAAACTCTTCATTGCGGTAGTACTCATCTCAGCTGTCTCCATCCTGATAACCTCCGGGAACGCGATAAGGATGGCCGACAATGGTCTCTATACCCTGGGTGAAGGTGCCATGAAGGACATCCACCAAAGCGCCTACAACTCCCTGGTCATGTACGACAGGAATATACGACAGAAACTTGACGGTGATATGGTCCTGCTGGAACAACAACTTAAGTCCAAAGGTGCCATTTACCTTGATGATGGTAATATGCGGCAGGAAAAGCTGGTCAATCAGGTTACCGGTGCAGTCACAACTAAAGAAGTCCCCCAGCTTCAGGCGGGAGTCAACGTTATTAACGGCTACTTCGATATCGTTGATAATGTTGAGGCGATCTCCGGTGCTTCGGCGACTATTTTTCAGCTGGTGGACGATAAACTTTTAAGAGTCTCCACCACCGTAAAAAAACTGGATGGTCAACGTGCGGTGGGCACCTACATTCCTTCCGACAGCGAAGTCTATGCAACAGTAATGCGGGGCGAAACTTTCCGGGGTAAGGCCTTTGTCGTCAATGACTGGTATCTTACCGCCTACGCCCCTCTTCGGGATATGGACAATGAAATTGTCGGCGCAATCTATGTCGGACAGTTGATGCTCAATGCTCAGCTCAAAGATTATATTTCGGAAACTAAAATTGGCCCCGGCTATTTTTTTGTTTATGAAGAATCCGGAAAAGTTCTGATCCACCCAACCATGGATTCCACCAAAAATCTCTATGAAATAGTCCCTCAATTTAAAGGTGCCGAGGACGGTTTCGTTGAATATGATTGGACAGATGGGAAAAAAACCACCTATATTAAAAAACTTGACGAATGGGGTATCTATCTTGCGGTCGGCCTGAATAGAGTCGATATTATCAATGGCCTTGATGTCACTATGTTTCGAAACAGTTTGTTGGTGGGGCTTATTGTTATCGGAGCTGGTATTGCCGTGACAATTTTACTTGTTAAATCGATTAACAGACCACTTAAAGAACTGGCGGAGAAAAGTGTTCAGGTCGGAGAAGGTAACTATACCATCAATTTTGCTTCTGAAAATAAAGATGCCATTGGCCAACTTACCAATTCGCTTGGGGTTATGGTCGGAAAATCTAAAGAAATGCTACAGGATATCGTCCACTCATCCCATGCACTGGCCGCTGCGTCGACCCAGCTGGCGAATATCTCCGAGCACATGGTGACCAATGCGGATTCCACCACGTCAATTGCCGATGAAGCAGCAATGAATGCCGGAGAGGTATCCGACAACATGAATTCCATCTCGGCCGCGATGGAAGAATCAACGGTCAATCTGGATATGATTGCGTCCGCTTCCGAAGAGATGGGGACCACCATCAAAGAGATCGCAGAAAACAGCGCCCGGGCACGCGTTACCACTGAAGAAGCAGTTGTCAGTGCTAAAAAATCTCACGAGGGAGTACAGGAGCTTGGCGAAGCAGCCCGGTCCATTGGCACAGTAACCGAAACTATCACGGAGATTTCCGAGCAAACCAATCTGCTGGCCCTAAATGCTACCATTGAAGCCGCCAGGGCTGGCGAAGCCGGCAAAGGGTTTGCGGTCGTCGCCAATGAAATAAAAGAACTGGCCAAACAAACCGCCGCCGCAACGGGTAAAATCAAGGCAGCTATCGACGAGATTCAAAAACAAACCGGTACTACGGTCACCGACATCGAGGCCATAACCAACGTCATCAGCGACGTAAATGATATCGTCTCCACTATCGTAACCGCAGTGGAAGAACAGTCGATTACCACTAATGAAATCGTCAGTAATGTGACCCAGGCTTCCACCGGTATCACTGAAATCAACCACAATGTGGCCAGCAGCAGCAAGATGACTTCGATGATGTCGGAAGGTGTCGGTCAGGTAAAAACGAGGTCTATCGAAGTAAAAGAAAACAGCCAGCAAATCCGGATCTCAGCCGATGAACTTTCTGAACTCTCGGAAAAACTGACCCACCTTGTGTCAAAGTTTAAAATCTAGCCCGCATTTCTCATGAACATTGTGTTGATTTTCAGAATATATCTGTTTTCAAGAGGTTCGACATTGTTTCAATTTTTCTCCAAATCAACACAATGTTCACCAAAGGTCAATCCATGCGGCGCCATCTTCGACAGTATTTTGTCAGTGAACATAGCCTACTATAGTTCACTACCAAAAACTTTGAAGCTGACACCGCCTAAACTGATGAGAAATGCGGACTAATCCGCATTTCCACCAGTCGAAGTTGGCCTTTTCCAGGGTGCCCTGTTGTATGTCCATAGGGCACCCTGAACCTTTCGCTCCATTGTCTCTCCCATCTGCCTGATAAGCCTGAAAATTTCATTTGCTTGATTAACTGATAAATCTATGCTAGCTGTTCGCATGAATGCCGAATTTTCTGCATTGAATAAGATTCAGAACAATCAAAAGAATCTTTCTTGATTACAACAACTCCTTTACACCACGCGGAATGAAATTATGACAAACCGTCGGGCCTACCTTGCCTGCATCAGCATTGTTTTTATCTGGTCCGGCTGGATTACAATTTCAAGATACGGCGTGCATACCTTACTTCAACCAGCCGATATCACCCTACTCCGCTACGTCACCGCCCTGGTCTGCGTCTCGCCGCTGGTTTTCAGGTATAACTGGTCAAAATTCAGGCTTCACCAATATCTTTTAGTAGGTCTCGGCATTGGTTTTCCCTACACTATGCTCTCCTTTTACGGTTTGATAGAACTGAAAGCCGCCCATGTCGGCGTACTGGTAAATGGAATGCTGCCGGTTTTTGGTGCGATTGCTGCATGGTATATCCTTAGACAGCAGATATCACGCGTCCGTTATGGAGCTATTGGCTTGATATTTCTATCGAATTTTATCATGGCAGGCGGTGACACTTTTTCAAGCGACCACTCCATGGGAATTATTATGCTGCTTTTTGCCGCGGTTTTTTATACTACACACATGATTGGAGTTAAAAACTGGGGCTTTGAGTGGCAAGACGTCCTGGTTACAGTATCTGTCGTGAACGCGGTTCTCTTTCTGCCTCTTTGGTTTCTTTTTCCAAGCGCCCTTTTTCGAGCGGATTTCCGTGATATTCTCAGCCAGGCAGTTTACCAGGGAGTGCTTGTGAACATTGTGGCGCTGATATGTTCTACTTATGCTATTAAACATCTCGGAACAATTACCGTTTCCATCTTCATGTCAGCAGTTCCGATCAGCACCGCGATTCTCGCCTGGCTGCTGCTCGATGAGAGCTTGAACAACTTTGAATTCGCCGGGATCATCGGCTGTTCGATAGGTTTATACATTTATTCGCGAGGTCAGCTGCTTGAGGCACAAAAACGTATTCTGCATTGAAAATGTTCCCGTAAATTTCATGTACTCATCGTTAATAAGGTTTAATATCGAGGTATGAAAGATTTTGGGCTTGCGACAAGCAGCGTCAACGCATATAACAATAACTTTACGGCCCTCAAAAGGGTGTATTTATAGCAAAGCACTCACAATCGCGTCTGTTGATCTCAGGTGGTAGAGAGAAATATAAAATCAGGGAGAATCCTTCATGTCGAGCAGTTTCGGTACTCTTTTTCGTATAAACACCTTTGGTGAATCCCATTGCAAAGCAGTAGGAGTAGTGATTGATGGCTGTCCCCCCGGATTTTCCCTTTCACCGGAAGACATCCAGCCTCAACTTAACCGTAGACGCCCCGGCCAAAGTGCACTGTCAACGGATAGGCAGGAAGCTGATCAGGTGATTATCCTGTCCGGCACCGAAAATGGAAAAACCCTGGGTACTCCTATAGCTCTACAGGTGGCCAACAAGGATCAGCGACCTAAAGATTATGGCAGCATGCAGGACATCCCCCGCCCTTCACACGCCGACTATACCTACCAGATGAAATATGGCATCAGGGCATCTTCCGGAGGTGGAAGATCCAGCGCCAGGGAGACTATTGGCACGGTTGCTTCAGGAGCGATAGCTGACAAAATTTTAAAGGAAAAATTCAATATCGACATCGTGGCCTGGGTAAGCAGTGTTGGTGAAATCAATTCAAATCCAATAGACAGCAATAATATTTCCCGATCTGATGTCGATGCTACAGTCATCCGCTGTCCCGACCAGGCAGCCGCTGCACAAATGGAACAGCTTGTGGCTGAGCTGAAAGAAATTGGTGATTCAGTCGGAGGCATTGTCTCCTGTGTTATACGCAACGTACCTGTTGGACTCGGAGAGCCGACCTTTGAAAAACTGGAAGCCAAGCTGGCTCAGGCTATGCTGGCAATCCCTGCGACGAAGGGCTTTGAAATTGGTTCTGGCTTTGCGGGTACAAAAATGCGCGGTTCAAAACATAATGACCCGTTTGTTTATAAAAACAGGCAAGGAAGCCTTCTCGGGACAACCACCAACAATTCCGGAGGAATCCAGGGCGGTATTTCCAATGGCGAACCAATAGAATTACGGATAGCCTTCAAGCCGCCGGCAACTATCTCTCTCCCCCAGGAAACGGTTGATTTTTCCGGGAAAGCAGCAACCCTTGAAGCAAAGGGACGTCATGACCCATGTGTTGTTGCCAGAGCCGTTCCCATTGTCGAAAGCATGGCAGCCCTGGTTATCCTCGATATGCTTCTTCGCCAGGAAGCACGTAAGGCCATTCAGTTTTAATGGACTTAACTTTTAGGTTGCGTCGATGCCATCTTCTTTGGAAGTCAAAGTTTTTTCTTCGGTAAATTTCCCGGACAACCGTCTGATGAGTAAATAATGGTTGAATCTCTTATCGTAAAGCAGTAATAATTTCAGGTTCTGGACATCATTTATGTATCTATTTTACATAAAGTGATCGTAAAATTATTTTTTCCGCAGTTGAGTTGTCGGTCGTGAGCCTATTACCGCAACTATTTCAACTGACGGTGTTTATCCCTGGCGGAACATTAAATGACCCCTAAACGCTCGGTCCTCAGCTGGTATCTAGACCGATTTTCACCCCCGGAAGGCCTTCTTCTCCTCATTCTTGCTGTTGTAGTTGGAGCTTTCACCGGCCTGGCTTCTGTTTTTTTTGTAAAGCTCATTTTTGCTATTCAGGATTTTTCCTACGGATCAGTATCTGATTTTCTCCCTTTTCTCGGAAAGTGGATCTATCTCATTATACCTATTCTGGGTGGATTGCTTGTTGGCCCCCTTATTCTCCTGGCCCAGGAAGCTAAAGGCCACGGTGTCCCGGAAGTTATGCAGGCCCTGATCCTGCGGGGCGGTCGCATCAGGGCCAGGGTTGCCGCAGCCAAAATCACCGCATCTGCCCTTTGTATCGGCACCGGAGGATCGGCTGGCCGCGAGGGTCCGATCATTCAGGTAGGTGCAGCACTCGGTTCTACAATCGGCCAGGTCCTGCGACTCTCCGATGAACGTATTCGAAATCTTGTTGCTTGTGGAGCAGCGGCAGGAATTGCCGCCACCTTTAACGCTCCTATTGCCGGCGTGGCCTTTGCAATCGAAGTACTTATGTGCGGTCTGCAGATGCGGGCATTTGGCAATGTTGTCATTGCTGCCGTCTCTGCCTCCGTTGTCAGCCGCACCCTTATCGGTGATGATTTTGCCTTTCAGGTTCCCTCCTATACTCTTAACAGCTCGCTTGAGATCATTTTGTATTTGATACTTGGTCTTGTGGCAGCCGTTGTCGGAATCATGTTCATGAGAATGTTGAATTTTTCTGAAAATGTTTTTGACAACTGGAAATTCCCCCAGCTTTTTAAACCGGCAGTAGGAGGCGTTCTTCTCGGTGTGCTTGGTTTACTCTATATGAATCTCCCCAACCTTACCTTTCCGGCCGGTTCGGGAGCACATGGAGCAGGACTCGATACACCCATTCCCCATATGTACGGTTCGGGCTTCCCCTTTATTGAAGCTGCAATACAAGGGAATGCTTCGCTTTGGCTCTTGGTCATCCTTATCTTTATTAAACCGCTCGCCACCTCTTTCACTCTTGGTTCCGGCAATTCGGGAGGTGTTTTTGCGCCATCGCTTTTTACCGGTGCCATGCTGGGGGGTGCCATGGGACATCTTTTCAGCTATTGGTTTCCATCTATTGGGAATAATACCGGTGCCTTTGCCCTGGTTGGCATGGCAGCTCTCTTTTCGGCTACAGCAAGAGCACCTCTCACCGCAATGCTCATAGTATTCGAAATGAGTAACGATTATTTTCTGATTTTACCACTGATGGTTGCAGGAGTCACCGC
The DNA here is from genome assembly GCA_049645845.1 of Desulforhopalus sp. GTDB lineage: Bacteria > Desulfobacterota > Desulfobulbia > Desulfobulbales > Desulfocapsaceae > Desulforhopalus_A. The sequence continues at coordinate 14,730 of JBARUR010000330.1, forward strand.
CAGCTACTTTTCACAATGGCTGCATCCTGAATCAATCTATACCATGAAACTCGCCAAACGCGGGGTCCGTTTCTCGGAAGGCCGGGATATGGATATCATGCAGGGTGTTAAAGTCAGTGAAGTGATGAAAAGCAAACCAGTCACTATCCATAAGGATTCGTCTTTATCGGAAGTCATGGCTTTATTCCAGGAAACCAACATTCTCGGTTTTCCCGTGCTGGCGGACGACAACAAGCTGTGGGGAATTGTAACACTGCAGGATGTGCATAAGGCACAATTAGAAACCAATTTCAACCCAAGGGGCATGACAGTCGCTGATCTGGCTGTTGAAGACCCTATTACTGTCTTTCCCGACGAACCTATCTGGGTCGCCATCCAAAAAATGTCCCCTCGAGATCTGGCCAGACTGCCGGTTGTCTCACGGGACGGTTCAGGAAGAATTTGCGGTATTATCAGCAGAAGCGATATCCTGCGCGCCTATGATGTAGGTATAGTTCGCAGACAGCGGGGGCAGATTGTTGAACACCAGGTTGAATTGAGGAAGTCAAAAGAGAACGGTTACGTTGAATTTGTACTAAAAGAAGAAGATACCTGCAACAATGCCATGGTTAAGGATCTATCGCTGCCGGATACCATCAATATGGTTTCAATCAAACGAGGCGGGCAAATCCTCATTCCGCGTGGTCACACAGAATTGCACGTCGGGGATGTAATTACTGTCTACGGTCGCCTGAAGGATATCGAAGGAATCAGGGATTTTCTGAATGCCTGTAAGCTCCCTTCATCCTGACTACCTCTTATACTTACTCGTCGGGATCTTTGACTCCGACGAGTAAGATACTGCCTATAATAAACAGCAGCAGAATGCTCAGCACTCCCCAACGTGTTTCTCCGGTCAACCGTGCGACTACACCCATCAACAATGGGCCGCTTATTGCGGCAAACTTGCCGAATACATTATAAAATCCAAAATATTGAGCACTTTTTTCTGCTGGAATCAGGTTACTGTAATAGCTTCTGCTAAGTGCCTGAATGCCGCCCATGGAAGAAGCAACCAGAAAGGCAATAAACCAGAAGACTATATGTTTTTGCAGCGGATCATTTATGGCAGGCAGAAAAAAAGCGACGAGAGTCGCCAGGCTGTATACACCGATACCGCCCATGAGCATTCGTCTGGTCGAAAACATTTCAGCAAGTTTGCCGAACAGGAGCGCAAAGGGAAAGGCGACAAGCTGAATAAAAAGAAGAACCGCAACAAGCATGGTCACCCCAAAGCCAAGATCACGTCCATAAGCGGTTGACATAGTGATAATTGTCCCTACTCCGTCAATGTAGAAAAAATAGGCGGCTAAAAAAAGAAACACATGCTTATGCTGCCGGATTTCTTTTACAGTATGCCAAAGCCGTTTAAAGCTTGCGGTAATATGGGAAGGGTCGGCAGGAAGATAATGTATCTGGTGCAAATTTTTCATGACAGGCAGAGAAAACAACAACCACCAGCAGGCGACTATAATAAAAGAGGCTCTCATTGCTCCGACAGGTAAGCCGTCCTGCATTCCAGTGGCAAGAATAAGACCGATGATCACAAGAAAGGGAATAACACTCCCAACATAGCCATATCCATAACCACGAGTCGAAACAAAATCCCTTCGATCTCTGCTGGTTACGTCAACCAGAAAAGCATCGTAAAAAACATTGGCTCCGGCCCAGCCTACTCTGGCAAATACAAATATAATGAGGCAAATCAGCCATTGCCCCTCATTGACAAAGAGCAAAAGGAGAGTAAAACTGAGTCCGAAAAAGAGAAAGAAGAGGAAAAAGCGTTTCTTCATATTTTTGTAATCAGCCATTGCTCCCAGAACAGGAGAGAGAATCGCAAGAATAAATGACGCGGTTGAATTTGCAAATCCCCAGTTCGCCGTTGAATCTGCTCCACTCATTCCCGCCGCGGCGAAATCTTTGAAGAAAATGGGCATAAGAGCAGTCACCATGATCAGGACAAAGGCAGAATTGCCCACATCATAGAGCACCCAACTTAGTTCTTCCTTCGTCATTTTAGGTTTTTTACCCACCAGTCATCCTCCTTCCCTCTTCTTAAACTTCCTGAACCGGAAAATCTACGAATTAGTTGACAGCATATATAACGAAAAGTATATGCTGTCTGTCAGATACTGGAAACTGTTTTAACCCACATTTCTACAAATAAACACTTATGCCCGTTATCACATACATTTCTTTGGTTTTCACCATGCTTTTGTGGGGAGGGACCTTTATTGCTGGAAGATTGCTTGCCGGATCGGTAGAACCGGCGAGTGCCGCTTTCCTGCGATTTTTCATAGCCTCCGCAGCAATGCTCGTAGTGACAAGACTTGTTGAGAAAAGATTGATCATCCCCACGGGAAAACTGTGGATTCCTCTCATTCTGCTGGGAATGACCGGAGTATTTGCCTATAATGTCTTTTTCTTTAGCGGTCTGCAACTGATAAGCGCCGGGCGTGCTTCGCTTATAATTTCCTGCACTCCATTGGTCATTACAATTTTTGCGGCAATTTTTTTGCGTGAACAACTCACCCCGCTTAAAGCGTTTGGTGTACTCCTGTCACTCACCGGAGCAATAATTGTCATCAGCAACGGTCACCCCGGTTCGCTGTTCACCGGTGGCTTCGGTTCAGGGGAACAGGCTCTTGTCGGATGCGTTCTGAGCTGGTCCGCCTATTCGCTGATCGGCAGATCAGTTCTCGTCACTCTCTCCCCCCTGAGTGCAGTCTGCTATTCATCTATGATTGGTACAGTTCTGCTCTCGATTCCAGCCGCCTATGAAGGATTGTTCGGCCACCTTTCAACAATATCGTTTCTCGATTGGGCAAGCCTTGCATACCTCGGAATTGGCGGTACTGCCCTTGGGTTTTCGCTTTACTACCAGGGAATCAAAAGAATTGGAGCGATGCGGGCCGGAATATTTATCAATCTCGTACCTCTTTTTAGCATCCTACTCTCCTGGCTCATTCTCGGAGAATCCGTTAAAATAATTGTTCTGACCGGCGGCCTACTGGTACTAACGGGTGTAACGCTCACTAATCTGCGGAAATCCTCGAAAATCTCGTCATTAAATAAATGACGTACTCGCGACCTGGCTCGCAAGTTGTTTTACGACGCCATCACTGATGATTCTCTTCATTAATATATTCCTCTAATATCGGTACCATTCCTTTTAATACCTGAAGGGGTAATGCAGACGTAAAGCTGAAATTATTCGCAGATCGTCCAGTGACAAAGGCGGTCATAGTACCGAAATGGTGTTCCCCAAGATAAAATACGAAAGTTGCTGTGCGATTCAGCGCTTTCGACGAAGTTGAGCTGACAATTCGATTATCTCCCGTACCGGTTTTACCTCCGACTGACAGAAGGCTGCCGTCCCCTTGCTTAAAGGTGCCGGAAAGACGTTTTGCTGTGCCCTCGTTAACAACCTTTCCCATGGATTCTTTTAGAATTTGCGCGATATCAGGATGAAACACATATGAAGACGCGGGTACCGGACGCTCAAGAATAGTCTCGTAAGGGGTATCCTTTGCAAACTCAACCTTGGTAAATCTATGGGTCGGCATTCTTCTGCCGCCATTGACGATTATTCCAACTAATTCAGCCAGTGCTGCCGGCCTGTCGCCTGAACTTCCTAAAGCTGTGGCGAGTGAAGGTACAAGGTGATCAAAGGGATATCCCATATTTTTCCAGCGGCGGTGGATATCGGAAAAGGCATCTATTTCCAACACTGTCCTCACTCTGGAATCCCTGGCATTCTTAGCTTTGGTGCGCATCAGCCAACCGTAGACTTCCTTCCGTACATCCTGGCTTTTTACTATAGCATCCTGAAGAGATTTTTCTCCCGGCTGCTGCAGATAATCGAGCAGCCAGAACTCAAGCGGATGCACGGAGGCAAGATACCCCATATCCTGAAAATTATAGGCACCTGGTCGGTATTTTTTATACATTGCCGCCAATTGTTTGTCGGTTAATTTACTCTCCGGCAGATGATGACGCATGAATCTGATATACGTGGCAAGATCAGCGTCCTGGAAAAGAAGGCGATGGACAATGGTGTATCTCAGGGCTTTGGGATTAAAGCTTGTCAAGAGCGTATCCAGCCGTTCGCTTGCACTCTTATTGCGATATTTCATCCAGAAACGCGAAAGAAAGACCCTGCTTTCTTTATCTATGAACTTATCAAGCATCGCTTGTCGCCTGGGATCATTATCATTAAGCACGATCTGTCTGTTATTCTCCCATTGAGAGGCCTGGGTATAACGGACAATATCCTGCATAATCCGAACGAACGGGAGGTTGAGGGAAAACTGAAGTGCTTCCGTAACAGTGGCTACTTTATGGTCATCTTCTCTTCTGAAATTTCCGAATGTATGTATACCTCCACCTGTAAAAAAACGCTCGGATGGGTTTGCTGAATATTGCCGCAGCATGGCTGCTTCGAGCAGCGGTCGAACTTCTATTGACTGGTTTTCCAGTAGCTGTTTGCAGACCCAGTTGGTGAGAGGATCAGTTCTTTGCTGCGATATTTTCTGGAGTTCAGATTCCGTTTTCCTGGATAATTCCGTATGCAGCTCGGCAATAATTTCGAGGTAAGTCGCCAAAGTACGAAGTTTTGCCGTAGAACCTAATTCCAGTTTACTTCCTTCATTGATATCAAATGCCAGTTGAGTTGTATCGGTCTGAACGCGGACCATGTTCCCCATTGGCGTGCGTTCAAATAAAGTAAAACTGTAGCTGACATCGTCGGTCTGATCAGAGGCCAGCAAGTATCTGCCAAGAATACCGAAATTCTTTGCTGTATCAGGATCTTCCAGATTTTTAAGATAAAGGTTAATATGTTCCTGCAACTGGCAGTTCAAAGATGTGGTTACAGCAATATCCATTCTATCCAGCGCATACAGCGAAGTTTCAAAAAGCGGCCCGAGGCGGTTACGGACTACATTTACCCCCTTATCGTTGGCAATTTGCCTGGTGGCAGAGTTTTTACTGAAATTCCGAAACAGAAGAGGTTGAGCCTGGGCTGCTTCACTCAGCAACTCGGGGATAATACCCTTTTGGGCCAAAAGCCTGAGATAACTGTTGCATAATACAGCGAGTTCACTGCGGCCTTGAACGAGATAGAAAGATGGACGTCGATGAGCAATCATCAAACTGATTACCTGCTTCATCAACCGAGCCTGCTTTTCAAGATCATCCCAGGTTGGATTTTTGAGATTGAGCAATCGGTTGACTTCATCAAATTCAGTAGCAAACCAGACAAAAAGGCCATCTCCAAGTCCACTTACCTCTCCGAATCCCGGAGCAGCGGAAAGAGGGACGGAATTGACATAATCAAGCACCAGTTTTTGCCTATATAAAGAAGTATCCCCACCATTTTGATATGCTCTTACACTTCCCGAGGCCATCTGAATAAGTTTATCTTTGGCAGATGAGGTTATTCCATTACCTGAATGCCGAAATTTTTCCATCTGTGTAGCGAGCGTACTACCACCCATTGACGGCATATTTACATTAACCCGTTCACCAGCTTGCACAATCAATGCTTTGGCAAAGCGCCCCCAGTCAATTACAGGATTAAATTGAGGAGATTGTTCAGAGAGCAGGTCCCTGTTTTCTATAAATAGAAGCGCCTGGACGACGGCATAGGGAATATCATAAAAATGACCGTAACTCCGTTTCGGATTAAGCATTTGGTACATCGACTCGCCGACAGAATCACGAATTTGCAAGCCAGCCTGACTTTTCTGATTATAGGGAATGTAAAACCCCTTTTCTACGTAATTCATGAGGTCTTCGCTGAACCGGACCTGCCTGCTGATCACCATGCCTTTTTGTTGCAGTTTCTCTAAAAAATCCGGTAGCTGAACATAACCTAAACGAAAATCGTATGGACCCTTTTTAGGAAAGGAAATTTTATCGCTTGCCCCGTCGGCAATTCGATAACGCAGTGTGTCTGCGTACTTACCGATGTATTTAGCCTGCAGGGTAGAATTTTTAGTTTCATAATATATTCCAATCGATAACGCGGTAATGATGAACATTACAAACAGTAGAGCTGGTTTAAATTTTCTCGATTTTTTTTGACTCATTTTAATATCTGCAGGTGTAATGGTGTGGAAGCGTTGGTAAATTTAATTGTGACGGCGTTGTAACAATTCTTCATCTGCCTCGCTGCTGCATCAGAAATTTCGGGTTTTTACGAGTTTATCAATTGTCATATGGGAGGAAATCAGGATTGAATACCTTTTGGCTGGTCCCGATAAATGTACACTGTGTTTACTGTCGAGGCCATGGCTGATGATAGGAAAAACCAGATGTTCGAAGGGCAGTTTTACATTCTCTGATTACTTTTTCGTAATTCAATTAAACCCGCAAGGATAAGGATTTGCCTTGAACAGATAAACTTAAATTACTTAAAAATACTATATCCTATTCCTCTCTTCATAGTCAAGATTGGCCATACGTTATTCGGTACATATATGATGTCAGGCAAATAGATAATATGCAGCGATCCTTTATACTCCCATTCGAGAGCCATTTATCTCCATCCTTCTTTGATGGAGATAATCACCTTCGACCTTGTACAGATATTTTGGATCAACTATTGCATTGCCATGATCAAAATGGTTGAAATATCAAACCACACTGATGCATTAAGCAAAGATGATAAGTTCGTAAAATCTTAAAATTTCGGATGGCATGAATCTGTGGACCCAAAAGCGCATCATACTCTTAGCAATCCTTGCGACGGCCATTTTCATTGTTGCAGCAATCAACTATAGAATTACACGGCACATAGTTGAAAAAACGATTGCTGCACAGCAGGAAGATCTCGCCATTAAAGCTGCGGACACTGTTGAGATGTGGCTAGAACAGCAAATGAAAATTCTGACCGCTACCGCTGATTCGGTTGCTCTTGCTACTCTTGGGCAAAACGAAGAGACGATGAAGCCCTTGAAAATGGCTATGAAAGCAGGTCATTTCACAGATGTCTATATAGGCAGAAATGATGGAGTTCTGATTGATGGCGCAGACTGGCTGCCTCCTAAAGGATATGATCCCAGAAATCGCCCATGGTACCGCCGGGCAATTGCAGTGGGGAATATCAGTTTTACTACTCCATATATAGATTTAGTCACCAACAAGCTGGTAATCGCACTGGTAAAACCATTGGTTGTGGATGGACTGACTGTGGGTGTAATGGGTGCTGATACGGTACTCGACACCTTGGTGCAAAACGTGCTGAACTTCAAGGTCAGTGCAACAGGATACGGCTTTATCATTGAAAAAAACGGTACCATCCTGGTTCATCCCACTCAGGATTACGTTATGCGGGAAAAATTACAAAATATCGAGCGTGATCTTGGAAACAGACTGGATCGTTTCATCAACGGCAATATCGGCACCGTCACCTATCTCGGCAAAGATATGCAAAATCATGTCCTTTCGTTCAGCTTAATAGCCAATTCCGACTGGTACATGTGCATTACTGCGCCTCGCGATGAGGCATACTCCCTCAGTCGCAAGACAACAATGATCTTTGCCACGGAAATGGCCCTCAGGGTTTTGGGGATTCTGGCACTCGTTGCACTGGTGGTCGTCAGCGGCAGCGGGTTGATGTTATTTTTCTTCAGCAAAAGGTATAGTTCCGTCATCCTGCAGCATCAGGAAGAGCTGACAGATATAAATAAGGATCTTGAATGGAACATTATTAAAAGAAAGGAAGTCGAGACCTATTACAAAACCTTATTTAATGTGGCAAATGACGCGATACTGATCTGCAAGGATGATCGAATTACAGAGTGTAACCAAAAAACAATGGATGTGTTTGGTTTCACAAAAAATGTGATTCTAGGAAAAAGCATGCTTGAAATTTCACCAGCTTATCAGCCGGATGGTACACGGAGTGACGATAAATTGAGGGACCTCATGCAGGCTTCAGACGAAGGAGAACAGCAGATATTCAGATGGTCGTTTATTAGAGCTGATGGCGTTGAGTTTCCTGCTTCGATAAGTTTGAAGATTTTCATCCTCAATGATGAGGAATTGATGTTGTCCAGTATCAGGGACATCTCAAAACGGGTCGATGCCGAAGGCCAACTCATGCAGGCACAGAAGATGGCTGCAGTCGGGGAAATGCTGGCGATCATCGCCCACCAGTGGCGACAGCCCCTTAATACCCTTTCCACTTATATCTCAAGTCTTCAGGCAGCTCATTACAATAATATGCTCAACAAAGCCTTTGTGGAGAAACTGGTTTCGGGGGCAAGCGGGCAGATTCATTTCATGTCAAAAACGATTGATGACTTCAGGAACTTTTTCAAACCTTCTAAATCAAAAGGACCGGTAGATGTGCTGGAAGTAGTTATCAGCGCTGTAAAGCTGATGGAAGCACAAATGAAGCATAGCGGTATTTCACTTACAGTCAACAATAAGACGGGATCAAGTTCATTGTTTGTTTTTGGATATAGGGGTGAGTTTGTTCATGTCCTGGTAAATATTATTGCCAACGCCAAAGACGCCGTGACCCAGAATGTCCAACATGCAGCTGAGGCATATGATGAACCGCTGCACAAAAGAATTACAATCACCGTCAGAGCTGATGATCAAACTGTTTTAATAACAATCAGCGACAGCGGCTGTGGAATACCTGAGCACCTGCTGCTGCAGATATTCAATCCATACTTTACTACCAAAGCCGCCTCTTCTTCCGGTACCGGCATGGGTTTATATATGTCAAAAATGATAGTGGAAAAAGAAATGAACGGAGAACTGCTGGCGGAGAATACCGAGTCAGGGGCCCAATTTACCATCAAATTGAAAAAAATGATTACAGAAAACTAAAAATGATTACTGAGAAAATGAGAAGTTGTCAGATACTGCTGGTAGATGACGAGCCGGCTGAACTGGAAGCATACAGTCTTTTGCTGTCATCCATGGGAATGGAGAATGTCAGAACTCTCAGTGACAGCCGCAATGTCTCGGCCATGCTTGAAACCATGCAATCGCCAGTGTTATTTCTTGATCTTAATATGCCCCACAGAAGCGGACAGGAGATATTACGGGAGCTGAAACTCACTAAGCCGCAGATTCCTGTCATCATCATTACCGCTGATTCTGAAATAGAAACTGCCGTAGAATGTCTCAAACTCGGAGCTCAGGACTATCTTGTCAAACCGATAGATTTGAAAATGTTTAGCTCGGCCCTGCGTAATGCCCTGGAAATAGGTCTGCTTCGCAATGAAGTCATGACACTTAAAGGGATTTCATTTAGCAGCAGGGAGTACACCAATAAGGCATTTGACCGGATAGTGACAAAGAGCCCGCTCATGTTCGGACTGTTTCAATACATCGAATCGATTGCTACGAGTGGTCTTCCTACTCTTATCCTCGGAGAAACCGGGTCCGGGAAAGAACTGATAGCCAACGCAATACATGAGGTAAGCGGTCTGCCCGGAAAATTTGTGGCAGTTGATATATCGGGGCTGGATGATACCCTTTTCTCCGACACCCTTTTCGGCCACGCCAAAGGTGCATATACCGGTGCCGAAACTATAAGAGCCGGGATGCTTGAAAGAGCCGGCAACGGAACAATATTTCTAGACGAAATTGGCGACCTCAGTGAAGTATCGCAGGTAAAACTTCTGCGCCTGCTCCAGGAGAGAATCTACTATCCCCTTGGTTCAGACCAGCCGAAGCAATGCACGGCACGTATCATTACCGCTGCCAACAAGGATTTAACCAGGCTTGCAGGACTGGATGGCGAGTTCAGGATGGATCTTTACTATCGTCTAAGTACCCACCTGATAAAGGTACCGCCGCTGCGGGAGAGGAAGGAAGACATTCCCCTGCTTGTCGAGCACTTGATGACAAGTGCCGCAACAACAATGAATAAAGCAATACCCACTATCAGTCCGCAGGCGATGAATCTTTTGATGCAGCACCCTTTTTGTGGCAACATACGGGAATTAAAAGCATATATTTCGGACGCTGTGGCTCGTTCTACCCACGGCCATATCCAGGACAACCTTATTGCCGAAAGACTCGCCGGCGCTACATCGATGACATCTGCAGCAACGAAAACAGAGATTTACACCAATTCTCTTGAATCGCTTTTCGGATATTTTCCAACGCTCGAAGAGCTGGCAGACTATGCCGTTGAAATGGCGTTGAATGTCTCCGAGAATAACCAGAGCCAAGCCTCACGGTTGCTAGGAATCTCAAGACAGGCCCTGAATAAACGCCTAAAGAAAAGAACGCCCAATCCGGTATAACTTAAGCAGAATTCCTTCCTCGAATTTCACCGCTTTTTTCTCTATCACCTTAATTTACCGTACGTCTTCTCACGTCAACCATGGTTTACAATGTCAATCATGGTTGACGCTGCGGTTGACAAACAACTTCTTTCCTGCAGAAATCATATCGGAACACCCCTGAAGATTCCCCATAACAAACAATCCGGATATTAAAAATCAGTGGCACATTAATTGCGTTAGTCTCCGGTTAGTATCTTGTTTATGGGGCCGAGAAAATAATCTGTCCCAAGGTACTTAGTCCGGATTATGCTGTTGTATCTCCGCCCATCAAGGGGAAAAATCAAACCGAGAGGAACCTATGCAAATTTTACGTACACTTGCTATCCCAGCTCTTGCAATGTCTTTGATTGCTGGCTCGTATGCCACCGGTCATGCCGAAAATGTAAAAATTGGCAATATCATCCCTCTGTCAGGCCCGTCTGCAACACTTGGACAACAGGGAAAGGCAGCACGTGAAATGGCCGTTGAAGAGATCAACTCAGCTGGTGGTATTTCATCGCTCAATGGAGCCAAACTGGAACTGGTCTTTGCCGACTCTGAATCCAAACCGGAAAAAGGGGTCGCCGAAGCAGAGCGTCTTATCAATACCGAGAAAGTTCATGTCCTTACCGGTTGCTGGAACAGCGCCGTGACCTATCCGACTACAGCCGTTGCCGAACGATATGGAATTCCTTTCGTGGTTCCGGTTTCCGTCTCTGATAAAATCACCGACCAAGGCTTTAAAACCGTTTTCAGGATCGCCGCCAAAGATAGTTGGTGGACCCGCGATCAATTTTCTTTCTTAAAAGATATGGAAGAAGAATTTGGTACAAAAGTTGAGCGCATAGCCTTTGTATACGAAAATGGCGATTGGGGTAAAGGATTTGCCGGACAGTGGAAAGACCTGGCCGAAAAGGGCGGCTACAAGGTTGTCCTTGATGAACCATATCCGTCAACGGCAACGGATTTGAGCCCTGTGGTCCAGAAAATTCGCCGGTCAAAGGCCGATGTGCTGATGCTCGTTTCCAACGCAGCGGATGCCATCCTGCTCACCAATACCCTGGCTGATTACAAGGTGAACCTGAAAGCAATCATCACCAGCGGCGGTGGACATGCCGATCCTTCGTTCCTGGAAACCACCGGCAAGAATGCCCAGAATCTCTTTGATATCGTTGAGTGGGAAACAGACGTAAACAAGGCGGGGGCAAAAGAAGCAAACGATAAATACAAGGCAAAATACGGCCAGAATCTGACCGGGGAAGCAGTTGATGCCTACGTAGCCATGTATGTTTTGAAGGATGCATTGGAGCGTGCGGGATCACTTGACGCTGACAAAATAAGGGAAGCCCTGGCTGAAACCGATCTGTCAACCGGGCCAGGAATGATTGTCGGTTATGATTCCGTTAAATTCGACAAAACCGGCCAAAACCAAAATGCCTCACTGGTGATGGTTCAGGTTAATGATGTCGGCAACGGCCTTGAGCGAATCACCATATGGCCTAAATCTGCGCGCCGGGCCGGTTATACTCCTGTCTTCCCAATGCCTGAAAAGTAAACATTGAAATTTTTGTTTTCATTCGGGAGCAGAGAGAAGCAATCTCTGCTCCCGATGCTTCCTTTTTAGTTTTGCTGGGAGAAAGTCATGCTCTATATCATTGAGGACACCATCAACGGTATCCTTATGGGGTCTATCTATGGATTGACTGCCATGGGGCTGACCATCATTTTCGGTGTATTGAAGGTGGTCAACTTTGCCCATGGTTCTATTTTAATGGTGGGAATGTATCTGGCCTACTGGATAATAACCCTGTCCGGGATTCATCCCTATCTGGCAATTGTCTTCGTTGCCCCCCTTATGTTCCTGTTCGGTTACTTACTTCAGAATATCGTTATAAAACCGATATTTATTGCTGAAAAGAATGTTCGCGAGCCTCTCACCGTCATCATCGTGACAACAGGAATCTGGTATATTCTGGACAATCTGGCCCTGCTTATTTTCGGGCCGCAATATCTTTCACTCTCCGATAACCCTCTACGCGGCCAGATGCTCGAATTAGGCGAGATTTTTATCTCAGTCCCTAAACTATACGGTTGTATTACAGCCGTTATCACTGCCTTGGCTGTCTACTGGTTTTTCCAGAAAACCGACATGGGCCGGGCCATCAGGGCAACAAGTATGGACAGGGAAGCTGCTAGCCTCATGGGGATCAACCAGTATAAAATTTATAATGTAGCATTTGGTATCGGTGCGGCAACAGCAGGAATTGCCGCTGTGACGCTTGTCCCTTTTTACAACATCTTTCCGACGGTAGGTGTCCTGTTCGACATAAAAGGTTTTATCATTGTCGTCCTCGGCGGGCTTGGCTCCATCGGGGGTGCCCTGGTCGGCGGGATTATTATCGGCCTGATAGAATCCATCGGACCTCAATTTATGACAGCTACCTGGACGGAAGCAATTGTGTACGGCTTGTTTCTTGTCGTCCTGTTCGTCAAGCCTTCAGGATTATTTGGCCAGAAACATGACTGGTAATCGATAAAACGAGGACAAATATTCAATGAATCCCAAACAAATCAACAAAGTGGCCCTGGTCGTTATCCTGCTCATCGCCTTTGGCCTGCCACTGGTTATACGAAGCGCTACGTATCTGCATATTCTGGTACTCCTCTTCTTCTATGCCTACTTGACTACAAGCTGGAATCTGGTGGGAGGTTTTGCGGGTGTACTGCCACTGGGTCATGCCGCATTTGTCGGAATCGGCGCCTACTCTTCGACGATCCTCTTTTTGCAATATGGAATCAGTCCCTGGCTCGGCATGTTGGTCGGCGGTGTGATCGCAACCATTGCTGGAGTTCTAATCGGCCTGCCCACCTTTAAAATGAGAGGTGCATATTTTGCTCTTGCCACCATTGCCTTTGCCGAAGGGTTCAGGGTGATCGTAGAAAATGTCGATCATCTCGGGCCGTTCAATATCAATGGTCCGCGCGGGCTTCAGATACCACCGCTTGATACCGGCCTGGCAAATTTCCTGTTCGCAACTAAAGAGCCCTACTACTATATCATTCTTATCATGCTCGTCGCGGTCTTGTTTCTGACCTACGTTATTTCACGCTCAAAACTCGGATATTACCTGAATGCAGGTGGTGAAGAACCTGAAGCTGCCATGGCTCTCGGGGTGAACGTTGCAAGAGCCAAGCTTATCGCCATGGCGATGAGTTCTTTTTTAACCGCCTTGGCTGGAACCTTTTATGCTCAATTCACCCTCTATATCCATCCGAAGAGTATTATCTCCCTTGATTTATCTTTTGAAATAGCCTTCATCGCCCTGATAGGCGGACGCGGCTCAATAGCAGGACCTATTCTTGGAGCACTTCTGCTCAGACCGGTCGGTGATTTCTCCCGTATCTATTTCGGTGATTCCCTTCCGGGTATGCACCTGGTCATCTTCGGCCTGGTCCTTATCCTGGTGATGCACTATCAACCACGTGGTCTGCAGGAGCCGCTCACACGGGTATATAATAATCTGGTGAAACGTATAACCCAAACACCCCACAAGGGGGCATAAGAACCTTTAGACAGATTGTATTCTTACAAAAAAAACAAGGAAAACAATCTGTTAGGAAAAAACGAAAACGACCGGGAGATAAGAAAATGGTTCTTCTTGAAGTGACAGGCATGACCAAACAGTTTGGAGGGCTTCGGGCAGTAGATTCCCTGGATCTTACCATAGAAAAAGGACAGATTCTTGGGCTGATAGGTCCAAACGGCGCGGGAAAATCAACAGCTTTCAATTGTATTGCCGGAGTTTTTCCTCCGACAGCCGGTGTCATTACCTTCAACAATGAAAAGATTAACGGGCAAAAACCATGGGACCTGTGCAAAAAAGGGCTGGCACGGACTTTCCAGATCGTCAAACCCTTTGCTTCCAAGAGCGTACTGTATAACGTTATGGTAGCAAGTTTTGCGACGACCAACATTCGCTCGGTGGCCGAAGAAAAGGCCATCAATGTTCTGGAGTCACTTAACTTCGCCGACAAAAAAGATTTGCAGTCGGGCAATCTCACTATCGCAGACCGAAAAAGGCTGGAAATAGCCCGCGCCCTTGCCACGGAACCAAAACTCCTTCTTCTCGACGAAGTCATGGCCGGACTCAGACCATCGGAGGTAGACGAAATGGTAGAGGTTTTGAAAAAAATCCGTGATCAGGGTACTACCATTTTTGTCATCGAACACATCATGCGCGCCATCATGGCCTTGTCTGATCGAATAGTCGTGATACAGTTCGGCAAAAAAATTGCTGAAGGAACACCAAAAGAAATAGCCAATAACGAAAATGTTATCAAGGCTTACCTGGGAGAAGATTATGCCGCTGCTTGAAGTAAATAATATCGACGTTTCCTATGGCGACGTCCAGGTCATCTTCGATCTTTCACTCAAAGTCGAGAAAGGGGAAGTTGTAAGTATTATTGGCGGCAATGGCGCGGGAAAATCTACAATGCTCAGGACTATCTCCGGATTAATGTCTACATCATCCGGCAGTATCAGCTTCAATGGCATGCCGATCAATAACAAAACACCCGAAAGCATAGTAACCAGCGGCATTATCCATGTTCCGGAAGGACGGCGCCTGTTTCCGCTGATGAGCGTGAAAGATAACCTGTTTGTCGGAGCTTATAATAAACGCGCCAAAAAAGACGCCGAACAAACACTTAAAAGAGTATATGAATTGCTGCCCAGGCTCCAGGAAAGAGAAAATCAGATGGCGATGACTCTCTCCGGCGGCGAACAGCAGATGGTCGCCATCGGCCGGGGCCTCATGGCTCAGCCCTACCTGCTTATGCTTGATGAACCTTCATTGGGACTGGCCCCTATTCTGATCAAGGATATTTTCGAGACGGTGCGCAAGATCGCAGACCAGGGCATGACTGTGCTCATGGTTGAGCAGGACGTAAAACATTCTCTTAGTTTAAGTGATCGTGGCTATGTATTGGAGCATGGCCGCAAAGTCATGGAGGGAAAAGCTCTCGATCTAATAGATGACCCACATGTTAAAGAAGCGTATCTTGGAATTTAGGGATTTCACATAATACAGGGATATTGGGGCGGGTTCTAAACCCGCCTATGATCTTTTTCCGTCCACCATGCCTACTTTTAGCCCGGATTTCTCTTCAGTTCACCTTCGGATCCGACCTATTGGTTTACACAACGGAGTCCTTCCTGTGTGATGAGTGATTTCTCTCCATCGTCATCACTGATCACTACCCCCATTGCATTCATGATTTTAATAAGCTGACAAGTGTCCTTTACACTCATATTCAGCTTATCTGCTATCTGGTGAGAATTCATTACCTGTGGTTGCGGGTTTTTTAAATTTTCAACTAGGATTTCAAGGACCTGCAGTTTATTTGCCAGTATTGACATGATGTTCCTTTTTTGGTATTCCAGCTTCATTCCAGCCTCTCAATCGGTAGTAATCCTGGAGCATATACTCCATTTCCGATGAGCTGAGAGATTTCCCCGAAGGCAGAGCTTCTTTGTGAATCCGCCTGGGAAGTCGATCATCTTCGACCGTCAGTCCTTCCTGGAGATTAAAGGCGCGGGTCATATCGACTATGCTGCATGCCGCTTTCCGCAGGTCCGCTTTGGTACTCGGCTGTCCGGTCACCTTGTACAGAATGGTCTCGAGTTCTTCCCAGCTGTAAAGATCCCGGTAAAATCGACACAGTACCAGGGTATCGAAAATATTCAGCCGGTCCTCGTAGTCTATCAGCATCTCCGCCTTATCTTTGGTCTGTTCCGGAGGGATGAGGCCGGAAAGCTCCGGTTTATAGAAGGTGGTTCGCAGGTGGCATGCTCCTCTTGGGGAGGTGCCGAAGGTGAGCCCCATTCCTTTTAAGGCCCGAGGGTCGTAGCCTGCAGGCTCAAGCCCCTTTACATGGACTGCAATGTCTTCTAAATTCCATGCCCGGGATGCGGGGATGATGCCGTTTGCCAGAATGTCACCGATACCTTCCCGTGCTGAGATCATCTTGACGAGGGTGGCTATCTGATCAACATTGCCGTACTCAATATCAAAATCTATCTTCCCACGGGCTTTGGCCTCTATTGCCAGCCCACAAAGGTTACCGGCAGTGATCGTGTCCATGCCCAACCTGTCACAGAGGTCGTTGAGATGGGCAATTTCCGCCATGTCTTCTACCATGCAGAGACCGCCAAACGAGTAGATTGTCTCATACTCTGGTCCTTCGATTTCCAGACCGGTATGACGCCCTTTCTTTATCTTGGCCATACGGCCGCAGGCCATGAAACACTTGGCGCAGGCATGTGGTTTTACATCATGTTCTTCGTGGTACTGCTCGCCGCTGATTTTTTCCCAGTGCTCGCAGGATCCCTGACTCCAGTATTTCGCCGGAAATGCACCGGCGGTATTCATCAGGGACACCATCATCGTCGTCCCCATGGCTTTGTAAGCTTTAACTCCAGGGTGTTGACCATTTTTCGATGAAAATTCCTTGGCATACTCTGCGACTCCGGCAGCATCAAAATACTCCCGCTTTCGATCTCCCTGGAAAACTATGGCCTTAACCAATTTGGAACCCATCACCGCTCCGGCCCCGGTCCTTCCCGCACACCGCCATTTATCATTGGCGATCAGGGCAAATTTCACCAGGTTTTCACCGGCAGGTCCGATGGTAACTGCGCCTGGTTTACGGTAACCAGGGGTGTTTGGTGCGAATTGAGCAACCGTCTCAGCTTCCGCCGTAATGGAATCGGTACCCCACAAACTAACTGCATCATGGAAATCAACGCCTTCAGGAGTGATTGTGAGCACTACAGGACTTGATGCCTTGCCGGTCAGAAGAATTGCATCAAATCCTGCAGAATCAATGGCTTCCGGAACTTTCCCGCCGGAATACGATTCGGCATAAAACCCAGTGAGTGGTGATTTGGTGTACACGCCGTAACGACTGCCTCCCCAAAGCCTTCCGCCGCAGAAAGAGCCGGTCGAAAAAACCAGATGATTGTCCGGTGAGAGTGGGTCGACACCAGGCGGGTTTCGTTCAAGCAACAGCCGTGTAGCCAGTCCTTTACCGCCAAAGCATTCGGCGAGAACCTGGTCTGCGACAGGTTCTATGCTAGTCGACCTGGTTGTGAGATCAATTGTCAAAATCCGGTTGTAATAGCCAAACATCTGTTACCTCGCTGATGTGTATGATGCCGCATTCACGATACAATCAACCAGCTCTGGATCAGGTGAAAAAAGATCCGAAAAGCTGGTTGAACAGGAACTCTTTCTTACCTGATGGCGGTCAGGCCATTGTCGACAATCTGCATTCCCTGCTCGAGTTGTTCGTCGGTAATAACCAGGGGCATTAAGAAGCGAATGACATTGCCATATGTGCCACAGGCGAGGATAATCAGGTTGTGCTCTAAGCAGTATTTGACCAGCGCTTTAGCTTTGTCCGGGGCAGGTGTTTTCTCCTCACGGTCATAAACGAGTTCAATGGATATCA
>JBARUR010000331.1:0-21765 GCA_049645845.1 Desulforhopalus sp.
CCCTATGTTCCGCATACCACCGGACCGGCTGGGATGTTTTACAAAGAACGCATTCTACAGTTTCTGGCTCAGGAACGTGCCGCCTTAGAGAGTCCACCTGACGAAGTAATCAGTGAAGATAAAGACCTGGAAGCAGATTTATGATATTTTTATCTTCAGTCTTCTTTTCCCGAAAGACACTTTGTTTTATCTCATTCCCGGCATTGCTGATACTGTCGACGATACTGTCCGTCTTTTTGGTTTCTATCAGTGAAGCATCCGGTTATCGGCCGCATCCCACTCAGAGACCGTATGTTATCAAGAATAAAAAATATTATCCTATTCCTTCCGCCGAAGGGTATAGCGAACAAGGAATTGCTTCGTGGTACGGAGGAAAGTTTCATGGCAGAAAGACGTCAAATGGCGAAGTTTACAATATGAATTCTATGACTGCCGCCCATAAAACCTTGCCGATGAATACCATGCTGCTGGTCAAAAACCTGGAAAATGGTAAGGAGACTGTTGTCCGCATCAATGATCGCGGACCTTTTGTGCGTGGAAGAATTGTTGATTTAAGCTATCACGCAGCCAAGATTATTGGAATCGACCGGAAGGGGATTAGCAGAGTGCAGGCAACTGCCTTAGGTGAAGCGGCGGTTAACAAATATGGAGTGTCTTCGACTTTGGTATATACGGATCTGTCGGTTGGGGAGTTCTATGTTCAGATTGGTGCCTTCATTGAAAAAAACAATGCCACCAGGTTGCAGAAAAGATTTACCGATGCAGGTCATGCAACTGTTATCCGGAAATCATCCGAGCCGGAATCGATTATATACAGAGTCCATGTATTTGCCGGCAACACCATGTATGATGCCAAACGAGCAGAAAAAGCCCTACTTGAACGTGGTTATAAGGGTGCGTTTATTATAGCCAATTGATTCCGGCTAACACCCCACAAGGGCATAGCCTTCAAGCTAAGAGATTTATACCCGCAAGGGGATATTCTTTCTAATCCCCATGCTTTGAGGGGGACTGAACTGAGTCTGTCTGACCTTGGGGGTTGGTCCCCATGCGTTGCTAAATACATGGTTACCTCTCCGTGACTGCGCCGCAGTCTTTTGGTACTGAAGAAATAAGAGCTGATATCCGGCATGATGCAACGCTTTCAAAAAATGATCCCATGCGGCGCATGGGATCCAGAGCAAAGGGGATTCTTTTTAATCCCTATGCTGTGAGAGGGACTGAATTGAGTGAGAGGTTTTCTGGAGTAAGGCACTAATCGACAGCAGTTTGAAAAACAAGCTGCAGCAGCTCTGACAGACGAAGGTGATCTTTTACTCCCGGTTGTGACTCTACTCCTGAATTTATATCCACCGCGAAAGGTTGAACTTCCCGGATAGCATTGACCACATTTGCGGCTGATAAGCCCCCGGCAAGAAAAACAGGACGTTGCAGCTTCAACTTTTTGATAATTGACCAGTCGAAAACCTTACCAGTCCCACCCTTTGCGCCCTGGACATAGGTATCCAGGAGAAAAGCATCAACACAGTCGTTATAAGGAGTAAAGTCCTCCCGGAGGCTCTGTCCACCAACCCTAAAGGCCTTTATGATGCCGCAAAAAGGTAATCGCTGCCGAATATCGAGGCAGTATTCAACCGATTCATTTCCATGCAGCTGCAGAAAAGAAAGTCCCGCTTCGGCGGCGACTAGCACCTCCTCTATCGGTGCGTTGACAAAGACGCCGACCCTGTCGATAAGTGGGGGAAGTTTCTTTATTA
Source organism: Desulforhopalus sp. (assembly GCA_049645845.1). Classification (GTDB taxonomy): domain Bacteria; phylum Desulfobacterota; class Desulfobulbia; order Desulfobulbales; family Desulfocapsaceae; genus Desulforhopalus_A. The sequence continues at coordinate 1,758 of JBARUR010000331.1, forward strand.
TGCCCGAAGCGTCGGCAGGACTAATATAACGAGGGCTTTTGGCATAAAAAATAAATCCCAGCGCATCGACACCATAGCCGACGGCAGCTAAAGCGTCTTCTGCCCGGGTGGTGCCGCACATCTTTACCCGTGTTCTTTGCACTGTGCTCATTCTCATGCGGGGAATTCCTCTGCCTATGCAGTTCGAAAAGACTGCAGCAGGGTACTGTCTGCTCCGGCCCGCATCAGGGTCTCGCCAACAAGAGCGGCACTGATTCCTGCATCCCGCAATCGTTTGAAATCATCAGCGGTTTTCAGTCCCGATTCACTGACCACCGGGATTTCTTTAGGAATGAGTTCTTTTAATCTAAAGGTTGTTTCAAGATCCATCGAAAAATCCTTCAGATTACGATTATTGATCCCGATCAGGTTGCTTCCTGCCTCCAAAGCCTTTTCTGTTTCCCATTCGTCATGGACCTCCATCAGCACATCCATGCCGAGACCTGCAGCATAAGCCTGATAATCCCGCAACTGCGGAAGATCCAGGATAGCGGCTATCAGCAGGATGGCGTCGGCTCCGTGCAGCCGAGCTTCCTTAATCTGCAATTCGTCTATCATAAAATCTTTTCTCAGGACCGGCAGGGAAACAGCCTCCCGAACCTGCATCATATAGATAAGCGCTCCCTGAAAAAAATCGACATCGGTCAAAACGGAAATCGCCTGTGCACCATTTTTCTGATAGTTAACAGCGATATCAACCGGTTGAAAATCAGCACAGATAATACCTTTTGAAGGAGAGGCTTTTTTCACCTCGGCAATTATAGAAACTTCGGGATCTTTGGTAAGCGCACTGCTGAACCCGCGAGGCGGAGCAATTTCCCTGTCCTGGAATTGGTCGGGAAGATGGATTCCCTTGGTGCGCAATCGGGCAACTTCTATTTTTTTCGTTGCAACTATAGTATCTAAAATCATGGCCATGAATCTTACCTTTCCTTTATGCTATGCTTTCGCGGCCATGCTGGAAAAACCGATCAGCTGTTCAAGTTTATCGAGCGCTGCCCCAGAGGAAATTACCTCCCGGGCCTGAGTTACACCATTTTTTAGCGTATCAACCTTTCCTGCTGCAAGAAGAGATGCTCCGGCATTCAACAACACCATATCAAGCCTGGCACCGGCTTCGCCTCTTAGTACCGAGCGAACCTGCTCCGCAGCTTCTGCCACTGTCGCTCCGCCCTGGATATCGGCAATTGATGCCCGGGGAAGACCAACATCCTCCGGCTCAATGGTATAACTTGTTACTTTGCCATTAAAACCATCGGCCACATGGGAGGTTCCGGTGACGGTCATTTCGTCCATATTCCCCTCTCCCCAGACCACAAGTGTGCGTTTCATTCCGAGCCTGACCAGTACCTCGGCAAGGATTGCAGTCAATTCCTTGGCAAAAACGCCGGTGAGCTGGACATTTGCCCCGGCCGGGTTAGTCATCGGCCCGAGGATATTAAAAATAGAACGGATACCGATTTCCCGACGCGGTCCAATTGCGTATTTCATTGCTCCGTGGAGCATAGGCGCAAAAAGAAAACCTATCCCGACAGTTCGAACGCACCTTGCGACCACCTCTGCCGGAAGGCTCAAATTGACACCGAGGGCTTCAAGGACGTCGGCACTTCCACATTTTGAAGAAACCGCTCTGTTGCCGTGTTTAGCCACCGGAATACCGGCTGCTGCCACAACAAAAGCCGTTGTTGTCGATACATTGAAGGTTCCGGAACAATCGCCACCGGTACCGACTATATCCATCAAGACTTCGCCGCCGGCGGTATCGACACCTGAATCGACAAAAGTTGCCTTCTCCCTCATTACCCGTACCGCGCCGACAATTTCGTCAATGGATTCACCCTTCATTCTCAAGGCGGTAATAAACGAGCCGATCTGGGCATCGGTAGCATTGCCGCCCATGACATCGTTCATAACAAAAACCATTTCTACTTCAGTCAGATCCTGGCCGGTAACAACCTTGCCGATAGCTTCTTTAATATTCATGATATCTTAAAAGAGTTGGTTTGTGAGCCTTTTTTATGGCCGTAACAGGCTTTGGTAATCAGCTGCAAGAAAGTTTTTCAAAAGCAGTATTCCCGCAGGAGTCATTATTGATTCCGGGTGAAACTGCACACCTTCAATAGAAAGCTCTTTATGGCGCAGACCCATCAATTCATTTTCATCGGAGCGGCAGGTCACTTCCAGACAATCGGGAAAGTCGCTTTCCTGGACGACCAGTGAATGATAGCGCATCCCGTCAAATGGATTCGGCAATCCGGCAAAAACACCCTTGCCGTCATGTTCCATAGGGCTGGTTTTGCCGTGCATTATACGGCCCGCCCGAACAACTGTGCCGCCAAAGGCTTCGCCTATGGCCTGATGCCCGAGACAAACACCGAGGATAGGAAGTTTCCCAGCAAAGTACTTAATTGCTTCAATAGAAATACCGGCTTCTTTTGGGGTACAGGGACCGGGTGAAATGAGTAATCGATCCGGCTTCAATTCTTCAATTTCCCGTACGGTGATTTTGTCGTTTCGAAAAACCTTGATATCTTCGGTTCGACCTTCTGCCAACCCATTAGCCGCCACAGTCTGGACGATGTTATAGGTGAATGAGTCGTAATTATCTATTATAACGAGCATTTCTAAAAACCTTTCTCTGCAAGTTCAACAGCACGTCGCAAGCCCAGTGATTTATTTACCGTTTCTTCAAACTCTTTTTCCGGCTCGGAATCGGCAACAATCCCCGCTCCGGCCTGAATCCACAAATCCTTGCCCTTCATAATGAAGGTCCTGATGGTAATACAGAAATCCATATTGCCGGAAAAGCCGAAATAGCCGACAGCACCGGCATAAGGACCGCGTTTTTCCAGTTCAAGTTCATCGATGATCTGCATGGCCCTGATCTTTGGCGCACCGCTCACGGTTCCCGCCGGAAAACAGGCCGCCATTACATCAAATTGATCCTTGTCATCAGCTATCTCGCCGCGAACACCTGAGACGATATGCATAACATGGCTATATTTCTCGATAACCAAAAGATCCTGGACATAGACATGGCCGCCCTTGGCAACCCGCCCAACGTCATTGCGACCAAGATCGACAAGCATAAGATGCTCGGCAGTCTCTTTCGGATCGGCCAGCAGCTCTTGCTCAAGGGCCAGATCCTCTTCCGGAGTCGCTCCCCTTTTTCTTGTACCGGCAATGGGCCGCAACTCAATATTCCTGCCTTCTTTTCGCACCAGAATTTCGGGCGATGAGCCGATTTGAATGACATCACCCAGCTGGAGGAAAAAAAGATAAGGACTGGGATTAATATGCCTCAAAGCCCTATACAGGACCATCGGAGCCAAATCGGTTTCGGTGTGAAATCGCTGAGACAGAACAACCTGAATGATATCGCCTGCCAGTATATAATCCTTGGCTTTTTCAACTATGGCTTCAAAACGCTCTTTAGCCATATTGGAAGAAAAAACATGCGAGACCGAGTTATCATTAGCGCTCGCTTCAAAGAACTGTGTTGAGACAGGCCGCTTAATTTTTGCTTTAACTTCATCTATGAGCTGGACTGCGCCCTCATAAAGAGCATCTCCATCATCGTCATCCACCTGCACCCAGCAGACGATTGTTACCGTCTGTTTAAAGCTGTCATGCACCAGAACGATTTTCGGAACCATAAAGGAGGAGTCAGGAAAATCTATGTCAGGACGACTGTCGGGGAGGTCTTCCATGAATCTGACCATATCATACCCGAGAAAACCGACTGCACCGCCGCAAAATTTAGGAAGATGGTCATAATCGGCGGCATCGAGTTCTTCAATTAAAGATTTTAATGCCAGAAGAGGGTCAGAAGAAAATTGCCTGCTCTCTCGAATGCCTTTTTTTACCTCATCCAGATTGATCGAATCAGCTTTGGAAGTAAAGGTTACCAAAGGATCGTAGCCGATAAACGAAAAACGCCCCCATTTCTCGCCGCCTTCCATACTCTCAAAGAGAAAAGCATGGCTATTCCCTTCGGCAACTTTAGAAAATAGTGTTAAGGGCGTATCAAGATCGGCTACTATTTCACTGCAGACCGGGATTAATCGGGCTACGGTCATATCATGTTTAAATCTCTGCAAGTCCGGTAAAAACATTTTTTTTGGATGATCTGAGATGAATAAGTGAAAAGACTGCCTGCATCGAACGCAACATACCAGTTGTCATCCGTTCTTGTCCAGCCTCTAACTGACAGCAGAACAAAAAAAAGAGCCATGAAATCGTACGATTCCATGGCTCTTTTTAAAACCTCTATTGACCGTTTAGTATTGAACGGTCACAAAATAATCACGCAGCAGTGGCCGTTTTATTTACACGCTTGGTGAGGCGGGATATTTTACGGGATGCATTTTTTTTGTGAATAGTTCCCTTGCTTGCAGTTCTGGCAATTACCGAAGTAGCTTCTCTTAAAGCTTCTTTAATTTCATCAGCTGTTCCGGCAACGACAGTTTCATCAAGTTTGCGGATGATTGACTTCATCTTTGTTCGGTTCATTTTATTACGCAAACGGCTCGCCTGAGCTTGACGGTTTCTTTTTTCAGCGGATTTATGATTTGCCACGTAGGTATTCCTCCTGTAATTGTCGTATCTCTTCGAATCGATGAGTTAATTATATTTTCAATACATCAGTGACCGTAGACGCACAGAGGCACACTGATCCTGAATAATTCATATTGTGAAGGGAGTAATTTATAATGCAAGAAAAGAACATTGTCAACAGATATCATCCGCTAATCACCGTCAATTTAATACCGGAAGTTTTACGTGCTAGTTTGACACACGCTATGATATTGCGATATGCTTTTTAATTATAGAAAATGGAGTGTTAAGATTTTTCCGTCTGGTTCGACCAGAATAATAGCTTACAATTAAGGCCGTTCATGGGTTTTCCAAAAGTATTATTCAGAATTGTAGAAAGTCGTAGCTGTCCGCTCTATGAGTATAATGATAGTTTTTCTCTTTCCGGAATTGCAATTCCGCTGACAAACGAAACTGAGAATAGCTTCATCACAACATCGATCATCACTTATCCCGACGGAAAAAAGATTTGTAAGATCCTCAATGGTGATCTTTCCAAATTGGTCATTCAATATGAAAGGGGCGATAAAATACCCGTTTGCATGATCAGTTGCAGCGGCTGTACAGGTTCGATCAGGCTCGAGCACAGTAAGGAAGACAACCTCCAGAGACTTGACCAGAATACCCTTTCCGATGAACTCGGCTCAATCGTGCACCTCTTGAGCAGCTTTCCTTTTTTCAAGAACATCGATCAAAAAAATCTTGATACGGTAATCAGTTACTTCAGGCTCAATAAATATAACACCGGTGAGATTGTTATTCGTAAAGGCGATCCCGGCGGCAGGTTCTTTATCATTGTCTCAGGGAGCGTCAATGTGCTGAACAGTGCAGGAATTATTATCTCGACCCTCGACACGGGAGAGGTTTTTGGTGAGATGAGTCTCATCTGCAACGATATTGTCAATGCGACCATCCAGGTCAAGGAACCGAGTTCGATTCTCTATATAGATCAACCAAACTTCCATAAAATTCTGGATATTTACCCGGCCATCCAGCTTTACTTTTCACGACTCATGGCCGAAAGACTCAACAAATCCAACAAAATCCGCGCAGAAGATCTTACCTCAGGCATTAACGGTAACCTCTCTGAAATTCCGCCTGAAGCCCTGTTCCAAACCCTGAACATGAACAACAAGACCGGAATCCTGACCATCTCCGATCTCAGCAAAGGCACCGCCCGATTCTCTTTTAGACAAGGTGCGCTCATCAAGGCTAAATACGATGAGCACGCAGGTGATATGGCTTTTTACCAGATACTCAAAGAAAATTCAGGGCGCTTCCGTTTTACCCCCGGTATAGCTCCGGAAGATTTCAGTACCCCGGAGATAGGCTTTTTCATGAAACTGCTTATGGAGGGTATGCGGCGTTTGGATGAGGGAAAAAACCAGAAAATCAACTGATTGGATAAATTGGTTCTGTGTTGTGTAACTTGGAACCTCGGAAGGGCGGGTTTAGAACCACGCCCCTACATCCCTGCACTTCCGGAAAATCATAGGTTCATTGGAAATTGGTTGTTTTAATTTGGGGGGCTGGTTCTCCATGCGGTGCATGGGAACCTTTTATAGATGCGTTGCATCCTGCTGTTTATCAATTTTTTTTGCTTCAGAGGAGAGAGACTGCGGCGCAGTCTTGGATGGGTCACCATGCAACGCATGGTGACTAGATCCCAATTTTAAATTGGCTGTTTTTTAACAATATTCCTATTCAAACTTCCCTAAGTAGTTAAAGGTGGAAAGTTTGCCGTACCGACCGGAGTTATGCAGCCGGTCGTTCAGCTCGAGCAGTTCCCGTTTAGAGCTAGTGCCGCCTGAAACATCAACCACGAGATACTTTATTCCCATTTCTTTTAATTCATCCAGATAAGGGAGAAGCGAGAAAGGCTTCTCGGGAAAGGTTTGCGTATATCCTTCCTTTTTCCTGATGACATAGGGTTCGTTTCTGGGACTGAGAATCTGCCGTTCGTATTGGAAATGATCCGGTGCAAGCCTGGAAGTATAAAGAGCCGGAGCGCCGTAGACAGTGAGCCCAAGCGGGAGGTTTCTCGTTCTTTGACCTGCTGTTCCGGCCTTTCCCCCGTCACCTGCTTTGCAGCCGCTCAATAATTCCTGTAGCGAGGCTCGATCCATCTCGATCCCGGCTTGTGCAGCCTCTACCCTTCCACTCACCATCGCCACAGCCTGATTATTGAAAAGGTTCGCGGTGTAATCTGCAAAAAGGTGTGCTTTTTCGCCTTCAAAAAATAACTGTTGGCTGAGATGGCCAAGTTGAAAGCTTCGAAAACCGGTTCGCAGGAGAAGTTTAATCTGCTTCTGTATTCTGGAAAGGTCATTTTCCATGATCAAGGGTGGAAGAGCCCAGGTGACCAGCCTTGCTTTAGAGCCGAGGGCTCCTTTCATCTTCCCGGCTTGGCTCACCGTTTGCTTATTAAAACTCAGCAGATATCGATCAGGTGAAAAAGGCAGATCCTCCATTAACAACTTGAATGAATCGGTTTTCAGCCACCAATCAAGCGTAATTTTTTTTCTGACAGGGCGAAGATGTGAAAATCTTTTCTTTGTTAAACCTTTCACTGACCCTTTGCTCGCCTGAATCTTTTCAGATAACTCCTGATTCTCTGTACTGCCGGTATTGCATACCAGGTTTACAATCCGCTGAATGTTTTTTTCCAGCTGTTTTTTCTTGCCGTTAAGTTCTCTACCGATCTGTTCGGATTGCAATGCACTGCTTTTAAAAGAACCGGACCGAAAAGAGCCGCCGTCAACTTTATAAACCTCTACATGTCCACTACCAACCTGAAAATCCGGGGGCAATTCAATGGAGACCTTACTGCCTGGAGCTGCACTTTCTTCCTGCACTCCAAGAACGAAAAGTGATTTCAGTCGGAAAGCGGTCCTTTCCCCGGATGGTTCGACATGGAGACGAAGCCTGTCTCCAACAGTCAGCATTGCCTTTGCGACAAACTTGCAGGTAACCTGATCACCAGCCTTACGGGTTACTGTAAAGCGGCCGAGATGGCTTCCCATATTACCTGAATGATGGGGAGTTATTGCTTCAGAGGGCTGGGGGGAAAAGAAATATCCGCTGGAAGTCTTTCGACTCATCGCCTGTTCAACAAGAATTTTGGCTTCAGCAAGTGCTCTTTCCTGACTCTCTTGATTCTCCGGATCGGCATCGAGAACTTTTCTATACGCTCCGACAATGGAATGGACGTAATGAGCCGATCGCAGACGGCCCTCAATTTTCAGGGAAGTAATATCGGCTTCCCGCAAGAAAGGTATTGCTTCAAGACCGGTTAAATCATTCATGGAAAACAGGTACCGTCCAGAATCACCTTTTTTACCGGGATTGTTACCGCTTTTAGGACCGGAACCTTTCCCCCCGGAACTGTAGGAACGGCGGCACGGCTGAACACATCGCCCTCGCAACCCGCTTTTACCACCAAGATAGGAGGAAAACATACAGAGCCCCGAATAGGAAAAACACATCGCTCCGTGAACAAAAATCTCAAGTTCGGTCTCCCCTCTTCCGGCACTTATGAGGGCGATCTCCTTAAGCGTCAGCTCCCGCGATAAAACGACCCGTTCACAGCCAAGCTGGGATTGAAAACGAACCCCATCGGAATTATGGGCGGTCATTAAGGTTGAACCGTGCAATTTCAAGTTCGGAAAATGCTGTTTGACCAATCGAATCAGCCCAAGATCCTGGACAATGAGCGCGTCGGGACGCAGTTCCTGCAACAGGGCCAAATTTTCGATCACCTGCGGCAATTCTCTCTCGAGAATAAGGCTATTGGCTGCAATATAGAGTTTTTTATCAAGACTGTGGCAATGACGAATCATGGCCCCTATTTCTTCAATGCGCAAATCCCTCGCCAGGTTTCGTGCATTGAATCCGGGTGCTCCGACATAAATGGCATCGGCGCCGCCGTCAATTGCAGCACCAAAGGTTTCAACAGTTCCTGCTGGAGCAAGTAATTCCATCATAGCCATCAGCTTTCGATGACCACTTCGCCGCCCGATTCATCTGCATCGAGAAGGACCGAGATACGTTCGTTTTTATTTATTGTAGTATGCATTCCGGTAAAGTCTGGTTGAATGGGTAATTCACGCCCTCCCCTGTCTACCAGGGCGGCTAGTTGAATAGTGGTCGGACGGCCATAATCCATAATGGCATCCATTGCAGCCCGTATAGTTCGTCCGGTAAAAATCACATCATCGACAAGAATAAGATTGGTATTATCAACGTCAAAAGAGATATCAGTAGTCTTCACTATCGGATTCTGGCTCATCAGACTCCAGTCGTCGCGATATAAATTAATATCGAGTGACCCGAAAGGGACAGATAATCCACTCTGCCGTTCAATAAAGGCATGGATTCTTTTTGCTACATAGACACCGCAGGTATAAATCCCAACTATGGCCAGATCGTCACCGCCATGATTTTTCTCTAAAATCTGCAAAGATATTCTTTGTATTGCCAGATCAATATCAGGAGCTGACATGATAACTCTTTTGTTCGCACTCACAATCCCACCCTCTTCCAAAAAAATTCTATTCCCAGTTGGTCGACCTTGTTGATCGCCTCCGGAAAGGCTTCACATTCTATACTAAATACTTTATCCGCAATGGCATCGGCGTCATCTTCATAAGCGAGTTCCACGCATTTCTGCAGGATAATAGGCCCTTCATCATATTTTTCATTGGCAAAATGGACGGTGCAGCCACTGACCGTGCAGCCCCTTTTCTTCACTGCGTCATGCACATGGTGACCATAAAAACCGTCGCCGCAAAAACATGGGATAAGCGAAGGATGTATATTGACAACTGCCCGGGCAAGCTCAGCAGGCGGAATATAGAGCTTCAGATACCCGGCGAGACAGACAATATCAATATCGTAGTCTTTCAGAATCCGGTTTATCTCGTCATTATTTTTGGCATGAAAGGCTGGATAACCGTACTTTTCAGCTTTGCTGAGTCCCAGCACACCCGCCACATTGGAGACAACCACCTGGATTTCTCCCGCAAGCGTTCCTTTCTGGATACGCTCATGGAAATTATCGAGGGTGCGACCGCTGCCGGATAACAAAACTGCCATTTTCAGCATTGTCTATTCTCCGGAAAAATAATTATTGGTCTCAATATCAACCTTTTCCAGCCAGGCCGAAATCGCTGTATCGTAGGCTGCAGTAAGGGCAAAAACTTTTCGCATCAGCATAAATCTTGTCTTTAAGGTCGTATTGCCGGATTTTTTAATTTCCTGTATGACCAGCGGATAATCGGCAGGATCAACAATAACCGTCACGTCGTGGAAATTTTTAGCAGCCGCTCGCAACATCGTAGGGCCACCTATATCAATGTTTTCTATGGCATCGGCCAAACTGCAATGTGGATCGGCTATAGTTTTTTCAAAGGCATAAAGATTGACCGCAATAAGATCGATATTTTTCAATCCATGGGCTTGACACTGCTGCTGGTGCTCACTGCTTGACCTCTGGTTCAAAATACCCCCGTGAACCTTGGGATGCAGGGTTTTCACCCGGCCATCGAGCATCTCCGGAAATCCGGTGAACTCAGATACATCCATAACCGGCAATCCTGCATCACGCAGTTTTTTAGCGGTTCCTCCGGTGGAAAGTAGCTCGATTCCAAGCTTTGACAATTCTGTGGCAAAGCCCTCAATACCGGCCTTATCGGTCAGACTGATCAATGCTCTTTCAATTTTATTCATTTCTTACTCCTCTTCATCTTTTCTGGTAAAAGATTTTATTTTTCGCCGGTCACGTTTGCTCGGTTTTTGAGCGGGAGCGGCGTACCCTGCATTGGCTAGTCGTCGAAGTTCCCTTTGCCCTTCCCGAGCCTTAATGCTTTCATCCGATTCAACATATAAGAGGCTGGCTTCCTTGGCCGGCCGCCTATACTTAGCAAGAGCCAATACTGTAATATGAAATTCCATAAAACCGATGGTAATACATAACTGATCACCCACTGTGACATTTCGGGCAGCTTTCACCCGATTTCCGTTTAAGTGCACTTTGCCCCCGTTTATCGCCTGGGCGGCCATGGAACGTGTCTTAAAAAAACGGGCAGCCCATAACCATTTATCCAGCCTTATTGGCTCGTTATTGGATTCCACCTGTATCTGTACCCTTTTGAATCATTGATTTTTTAATCCTGTGACACGAACGAGAAAACCCATAGAATACACCGATTTTGGCATAAACGCATGAAAATTCAGGAAGGGCGGAAAACCTGGAATAAAAAGAGTATTGTCGAAGAGAGCCAAAAAGAGTAAGTAACAAATCGTCTTAAAATATAGATTTTTACAATATATCAAAGCCAGAATACGTGAGCAAGTCTATGCATATCCAGACGGTTGGCCTAAGAGGCCTTAAGACTCCGGTCCGAGTAAAGGAAAAAGCAGGCAACCTGCAAAATACCATTGCCACCATATCCATGCGGGCTCGCCTTTCGGAGGCTCACAAAGACAACTGCGTCGAAACATTTACCTCAGTGCTCAATGATTATCTTGGAGAACTCTCTGTTACCAGTTTTTCTTCAATTCTGACACGACTTCAGGAGGACCTGCAGGCCAAAAGTGTTCGGCTTGATATGACCTTCCCCTATTTCATCGACAAAAAAGCTCCGGTAAGCGATACCCATAGTCTTATGGAATATACCTGTGGGTTTTCCGGCGGCATCGGCGATGATGAAGGATTCATTCTCTCCGTTTCCGTACCGGTGACCACCCTTTGCCCGTGTTCAAAAGAAATAAGCGCCGGTGGTGCTCATAACCAGAGGGCTGAAGTAACCCTCAATGTCAAATTCATCGACTTCATTTGGGTAGAAGATTTAATTTCCATGGTAGAGCAATCCGCTTCCTGTGAACTGTACGCCCTGCTTAAACGGCCCGACGAAAAATACGTGACGGAAAAAGCTTTCAACAATCCCATGTTCGTCGAAGACGTGGTCAGGAAAGTAGCGGTTCTAGCTTTGGCCGATCCCAACATTACCTGGTTTTCAGCCGGGGTGGAAAGTTTCGAATCAATCCATAAACACAGTGCCTATGCCTATGTCGACAGTGACGAGATCAGGTAACCGCTCTGAAGGCTTTTTTTATTTCCGTTTTACCGACCCCTTGTTCGAATTGCCAAATCCTGAAAAACGCTGACGAAAAGCACCCGATTCTTTCTCGCCATCAAGCATTCTGCGCAGCATCTGCTGTTCTTTTTGGGCCAGCTTCAACTCTTGAGCTAAAGCTGTTTTATTCTCCGGTGTCGCGCTTTCGTGTTTCTGTTGCAGCGCTTCCACTTCCTGCTGGGCCCGGTAAAGCTCCAGGGCCATTGCTCGTATCGACATTTTTTACTCCAAAATTCCAGGTTCTGTTGGCTCTGTTGTTGATGCAAAGATAAGGCAGGATAATTCTTTCATGAAACCTTATTCCATCTTGCGCTGCATTTCTTCTTTTTCAATTGCTGCTTTAACAATACGAAAAACTTCCCGGTTCTGGTTGTGAATCCTAGTTTTGACATATTCAAAAACAGTTCTTCGTAAATCTCCTTCATCAACCGGATAGTGCTTTACAAAGGAGCTAATTGCCTCTCCCTGCCAATTTGGTTCCCAGACTTTTCCAGCCTGGAGACAGGATTGCTGGTCATCAATGGCCTCATTGATGATGACGTCCCTTAGGCGCTCAACTTCCCGCTGCAACTTATTGTCTTTTAATTTGGAGCCTTTTCGATCGGCAAGAAAATCGAAAATATCTTCCACAGAATCATCCCGCATGACCTTTGCAAGGTATTTGATCTGCCTTTTCAAGGCGCCGCCTTTCTGGCCTCTACAGTTTATTATCTCATCTTTTACCGCCTGACCTACTGTCAGTTTTTTCAGATCCTTATCCGACAGCAGTGCTAGTTCCGCAGCAGCACTTTCTTCATCTTTAAAACGTCTCTTTTGAGCAGATTTACTTATTCTTTCAGTCATTTCTATCCATCTTAATACTTGATATTATTTGGTCAGCTTGACCAGTGAAGCATCATATTCTTCAGGCGGCTCCAAACCCAAAAGGGTGCAGAGAGTTGCGGCAACGTTTGACAGTCCGGGATTTTTTACCTCGGTCAATTCAAAATTATTAGACCCGCTGTAATCTTTAATTATAAAAGGCACCGGACTCAGAGTATGGGATACCATTGGAGTTATCTTGTCGTTTTTCCTGGTCCACATGCAATCTGCGTTTCCATGATCAGCTGTGATGACAGCAATACCACCAGTTTTTTTCAGTGCCCTTAAAATCCGATTCAGACAGAGATCTACTGTTTCAACAGCTATGCGAACGGCCGGTACCATTCCGGTGTGGCCCACCATATCACCATTGGGATAATTGAGGCGAATAAATTTATATTTACCGCTTTCTATTGCATCCACGACTTTATCGGTAATTTCCCCTGCTTTCATCCACGGTTTTAAATCGAAGGCTATCCTGTCAGAAGTAATTTCTTCATATTTTTCAAGACTTTTATCAATGTAACCGGATCTATTGCCGTTCCAAAAATAAGTAACATGTCCGTATTTCTGAGTTTCTGATATAGAATAGGAGGTGATATTGCTGCTGCAAAGATATTTTCCGAGGGTGTTATCAATGACAGGCGGCTCTACCAGATAATTTTTGGGAATCAGTGCATCACCATCGTATCGCATCAAACCTGCATAAAATATCTGTGGTACGCGAACCCTGTCAAATTCATTAAAATCCGGCTCTTCAAAAGCCCGGGAAATTTCGATTGCCCGATCGCCACGGAAATTAAAACAAACTACACCGTCTCCATCTTCAATGGTTCCAACGGGACCTTTATCATCTACGACCACAAAACTATCCATGTACTGATCGGTCATTTCCGGCTCTTCTTCATAATAGGTGCCGACCGCTTCAGATGCGCTATAAAATGGTCTTCCGACACCAAGGACATGGGCTTTCCAGCCATTTTCGACTACCCGCCAATCGGCACCGTATCTGTCCATTGTTGTAACCATGCGCCCTCCACCGGAAGCTATCCGATAATCCCGTCCATTCCTGGAAATTGCGGCCAATTTTTCCTCAAGAGGCTGGATATATCTCAAAGCGCTTCTCTGATCGACATCTCGACCGTCAAGCAGAGTATGCACCCTGACCCGGCTGAATCCGTCTTTTACACACCGGTCAAGTAATGCATACAATTGATCTATATGGCTATGCACATTGCCGTCTGAAGTAAGACCGATAAAATGTATAGTTCCGGATTGCCCCTTTTCCTTCAAGGTTCTCCAGGCTTCTCCTTTAAAAACAGCCCCTGACTCAATAGCTTCGTTCACCAGTCGCGCTCCCTGGGAGATGACTCTTCCCGCCCCAAGAGCATTGTGGCCAACTTCTGAATTACCCATGTCTTCATCGGTCGGCAGCCCCACCGCCCGGCCGTGGGCTTTAAGTTTCACCATAAGTGGTTCATTGAAAAGTGTATCGAGAACAGGTGTATAAGCAACATGCACTCCATCACTTTCATCTTTTGAACCTATGCCTATTCCATCCATTATAATTGTTACCAGCGGGCCATCAAATTCTTTGTATCCGGCCAGCGGTGTTAAAGCTTTAGTTGTCATTTTTTATCCTTTTGGGAAAGTATAAGTAGCTAGAGATTACTTTTTTTTATCTCAAGGACGTGAAAATTTGTTATAGTCGACATAAACAGAAGTTATTTTCATCTCTTATCAAAGATTGCGAAAATCAAGATATGCTTTCGGTAATTTCATCTTAAAACAACTACAATGTAAACTCATTATATGGAAGATCAACTTTCTTTACCCAGTCTTCGATTGTCAGTCAATCCTGATGCTTTGCCCTTATTTACCACTGTTTTGCAGTCAGGCATAGAGATAAAGACAACACGGGGCGAGACCCTGGCCAAGTTTTTAAATCGTTTTCCAGGCTTTACTGCCGAATATCTTGCAGATACCGTTCAGACAATATTTCTGGATGGAACCGCCGTTGACGATCTCTCTCTGCAGATGACCGGAAATACGCCGGTTCTTGCTCTCTCTGCTGCTATGCCGGGACTTGCAGGGGCAATCTTCCGTAAAAACAGTTTCCATTCCGCATTGCGTAGTGAGACAAAATCCCTAGATTTAAAAACCGGGCAGGATGATTCCATTGTGGTCACCCTGAAATTATTCAATAGCATAGCAACAGAACGTGGAGAAGAATTCCTCCAAACGGGCCTCTGCATGAGAGGCGACCGGCTGGCAAATTTTCTCACTAAAAGGCCACACCTCATCGAGCAGATACAGAATATCCAATTAGAAGAAAAAGAACTGGGTCATCAAGAACTTCTTGGTATTCTTCCCGAGTTGGCAAAGGTCAATCTCAACATTGTCCGGATCGATGGTTGAAAAACAACAAACAAAAGACATGCTGGGCCGCAGTGGTTTAATGCCTGTTGATCAAGCACTGCATATTCTTCTGAGCAATTTGCATGGCATCAGAACAGCCTCCATCCGCATCCCCCTGACTGAGGCCTTTGATCGAATACTTGCCGAACCTATTCTCTCTCCGGAAGATCTCCCCGCACAGGCGAGATCAACCATGGATGGTTACGCAGTGCGGGCTGCAGACACCTTTGGTGCAAGTGAATCAATGCCATGTTATCTCAATATTATCGGGGAGGTGCAGATGGGGTCGGCACCTGCGGGCAAGGTAACAAAAGGCGGGTGTTATAAGATCCCGACGGGTGGTCTTCTACCCGCCGGTGCCGACAGTGTCGTAATGCTTGAGCATAGTGTCCCTGTTGACGATACAATGATCGAAATCATCAAAGGAGTAGGTTCCGGCGCAAACCTCATTCAAAAAGGCGAAGATATCGCACTGGGAACACAGGCCCTGGCCGAAGGTCACCTGCTGCGTCCCCAGGACATCGGCCTGCTGGCAGGCCTGGGTATTGCAGAAGTGATGGTGACGGAAAAAGTCAGGGTTGGTATTCTTTCCACCGGCGATGAGATCATCAGCCACACTGAAAGCCCAAAACCCGGACAGATACGCAACATCAATGCCTTAGCTTTAGCTGGATTCATTCAGCGTGCAGGAGGCATCGCCAGCGATTACGGCATTGTGTCGGACCAAAAAGAGATTTTTCTTCCAGCAATTAAAAACGCCATAAATGAAAACGACCTCGTCCTCTTCTCAGGCGGCAGCTCCGTCGGAGTGAGGGATCTCGGTGAGCAAGTGATCGAAGCACTGGGTCCTCCAGGCATACTGGTCCATGGCGTTACCTTAAAACCTGGCAAGCCTGTTCTGATTGGACAAAGTGGCCGAACACCGATTTTCGGTCTTCCCGGTCATCCGGTTTCCGCACTGGTCTGTTTTGATTTTTTTGTAAAACCTGCAATACAGCAACTCTCAGGTCATATAGTCAGAGAGAAATTACCTGAACCTTATGTCATGGCCAGTTTATCCCGCAACATTAACTCTGCCCCGGGGCGGCTCGATGTGGTGCGGGTGAAAATTTTAATAGAAAATGATTCCCTGATCGCCGTGCCTGTTCTCGGCAAATCCGGCTCGATTTCTACGCTCTCCAGATCCGACGGCTACTTTCTCATTGACGAAGACAGCCAGGGCATCAGCGAAAATTCAGTCATAAAGGTCTATCTTTACAAATAAGTACAGTGAAAACAAAATGAGCAAACGAAACATTTACCTAAGCAACAAGCCACTTTCGGAGGCAAAAGAGTTATGGCAGACAGCCCTCCATCAACATGGATTTTATTCCAGAGATCCACTGGAAACAATCGAAGTTGATGACAGCATGGGAAGAATCACCGCCGAACCGGTTTTTGCCTTAAGGTCTTCTCCTTCTTATAATGCAGCGGCCATGGATGGTATCGCCGTTCATTTCAATGATCTGACGGGGGCCAGTGAAGCAAAACCGATTCGTCTCGGCAGTGATAAATTTATACCGGTCAATACCGGCAACGCCATTCCGGAAGGCTTCAACGCGGTAGTGATGATTGAAGACGTACACTACATCAGCGAAAACGAAGTCGAACTGCACATGCCCGCCACCCCATGGCAACACGTTCGTACCATTGGCGAAGACATTGTGGCAACAGAACTCATTCTCCCTGAAGGTCACAAGATCAGAGCCATTGATCAGGGCGCCATGCTGGCAACGGGAGTAACTGAAATTAAAGTCCAGAGGCCGCCTAAAGCCCATGTCATTCCTACGGGAAGCGAACTGATTCAGCCCCATCAGAAGCCAAAGGCCGGGCAGATTATCGAGTTCAACTCCCGTATCCTGGCCGGATACCTTATTGAATGGGGAGCGGAAGCGAGTCGAGGCTTGCCGGTTGTCGATAACCCCGAACTCTTAAAGAGAGCGCTCCTTGCCGCCGCAGCTGAAAACGATCTGGTTATTCTTAATGCCGGCGCTTCAGCTGGCACAAGGGATTATAGTGCCAAGGTGCTTGCTGAACTTGGTGAAGTTATTGTTCATGGCGTGGCCATCAAACCCGGCAAGCCGGTCATCCTTGCCATGATTGGCGATACCCCGGTCATCGGCCTGCCTGGTTATCCGGTATCGGCGCTTCTTACCCTGCGAATTTTTGTTCGGGAAATGATTTCGATTTTTCTTGGCCAGGGGCAGCCGGAATCGCAGTATGTCGAAGCGACACTTTCCAGGCCCTTACATTCATCAATGGGCGTTGATCAATTCGTTCGCATTACCCTTGGCAGGGTAGGTGACAATCTGATGGCTACTCCTTCAGGCAAAGGAGCCGGAGCGGTGATGTCCCTGGTCCGAGCCGATGCCCTTCTCACCGTCCCTTCCGGGAGTGAAGGTATAGGAGCGGGCGAGAAGGTGCAGGTCGAGTTGCTGAGGCCACAGACTGAAGTCGATTCCACTCTTGTCTGCATCGGCAGTCATGACAACATCCTCGACCTGCTGGCCAACCACCTGCACAAACAACGGCCAATCGTCCGTATCTCATCGGCCCATGTCGGCTCAATGGGCGGCATTATGGCCATAAGACGCGGAGAAGCGCATATTGCCGGTACCCACCTGCTCGATGAAACAACTGACGAATACAATGTAAGTTTTATTCAGCGTTTTTTAAAAAACATTCCCCTGCAATTAATCAACCTCTGCTATCGCGAACAGGGATTGATCGTGGCCAAAGGTAATCCGAAAAACATCCAGGGATTCAAGGACATATCAAAAGAAAAACATACCTTTATCAACAGACAAAATGGTGCCGGTACCCGGTTGCTAACGGATAAGGTTTTGCAGGACGAAGGAATAGATCCTTCGGAGATCGTCGGTTACGACCATGAGGAATATACCCATATGAGTGTCGCGGCAGCCGTTGCCAACGGCAGTATTGATACCGGGCTTGGCATTCGGGCCGCAGCCAACGCACTGGATCTTGATTTTGTCCCAGTCGCCCTTGAACGCTATGATCTCATAATGCCCGCCCTGCATCTGCATGACAGTAAGGTAGTAAGTGTTCTCGAATTGATCCGGACAGACACCGTTTTCCATGACGCCATTCTCGCTCTTGGCGGCTACGACATCCGTGATTGCGGTAAGGTTATGTACGAGCAGTAATAGACAAACTTTTGATTAGTGAAAATCTTATAAACATACATCAGACAAGGAGAATATCATGGCTGACAAAATTTTTCGCGTAAACATGACGAACCTCACCACTTCCGTAGAAGATGTACCTGCTGATTGGGCCGGTCATGGCGGTCGGGGTCTTACATCAACAATCGTTGCAGCTGAAGTAATACCTACCTGCCATCCGCTGGGAATAAACAACAAACTTGTTATAGCACCCGGTCTGCTTTCAGGCACAATTGCAGCTAACTCCGGCCGTCTTTCCATCGGTGCCAAAAGCCCTCTCACCGGCACTATAAAAGAATCGAACGCCGGTGGCACCTCTGCTCAGCTTCTCGCCAGGGCCGCTTGCAAGGCGTTGATTATCGAAGGACTTCCTAAAGAGGACAAATGGTACAGCCTGGCTTTAACCCCAGAGGGAGTAACCATTAATGAAGAAACCGAACTCATAGGTAAAGGAAATTTCGAGGTAGTTGAAAACCTCTCCAAAAGGCTCGAAGGTAAACCAGGAATAATTACCATCGGCCCGGCAGGAGAAATGAAAATGTCCAGTGCCAATATCTCAATCAAAGATCCCGATGGAGGTGTACGCTCCAGTGGACGTGGCGGCCTTGGTGCTGTCATGGGATCAAAAAGAATTAAATTCATAGCCATTGACCCAAAAGACGGGAAAGTGGCTGTTGCCCATCCTGAAAAATTCAAAGAAGCTAACAGAACCTTTGCCAAAGCTCTTGTCGACCATCCTGTAAGCACGGCGCTTGGTCAGTACGGCACCAATGTCCTGGTAAACATCATCAATGAATCCGGTGGACTGCCAACAAAAAACTTTACCCAGGGACAGTTCGAAGGACATGAGTCGATTTCCGGAGAAACAATGCACGACACCATTGAACAGCGTGGGGGCAAGGTAAAACATGGCTGCCACGCAGGTTGTGTGATTCAGTGTTCCCAAATCTACAATAGTCCCGATGGTAAAAAAATGACCTCCGGTTTCGAATATGAGTCGATATGGGCCCTGGGGGCAGACTGCTGCGTCGATGACCTCGACATTATCGCCCAAGCCGACCAACTCATGGATGATATCGGCATAGATTCTATTGAGACAGCGGTTGCCATGGGCGTTGCCATGGAAGCCGGAGTTCTTCAGTTTGGCGATGGCCAAGGCATCTGCCGTATTTTAAAAGAAGAGGTTGCCAAGGGAACCGGACTTGGCCGCATTATCGGCAACGGCGCTGGATCTGTTGGCCGGTCCTTCGGTGTTACCCGCGTTCCTGTTGTTAAAAATCAGGCAATCCCTGCCTATGATCCCAGAGCCATCAAGGGAATGGGGATAACCTATGCCACTTCCACTCAAGGGGCGGATCATACTATGGGGTATACCATCGCCACCAATATTCTTAATGTCGGCGGCAAGGTTGATCCTTTGACAAAAGACGGTCAGGTGGAATTATCCAGAAATCTGCAGATAGCTACCGCCGCAATTGACTCAACGGGTATGTGTTTGTTTATCGCTTTTGCCGCTCTTGATAATGAAGAATGTCTCCCGGCATTGATCGACCTTATCAACGCTCGCTTTGATCTCTCGCTCAACGGAGACGATGTGATTAATCTTGGGAAATACATCCTTAAAACAGAAAAAGCATTTAATACTGCGGCAGGGTTCACCGAGGTTGACGACAGGCTTCCTGAGTTCTTTTACAATGAAAAGCTTCCGCCGCACAATGTGGTTTTTGATTTTAC
>JBARUR010000332.1:0-2222 GCA_049645845.1 Desulforhopalus sp.
GTGCCGAACCGCCGACACGCCGAAAAGCGTTCTACTTGAAATTGCCAAGAGAAAGAACAAAGAGGAGATGCTCTACCTCTTTGAAAAGGTAAAAAATGAAAATTTAACTGTATCGAAAATAAGACAACTGACTAGGTCTCGTCCAACAAGAAGGGTTCGGGAAACTGATCAGAGAGCCATTGAAAAGATCATCGAGAGTAAGCGCCTTTTGCATAAGCTAAAAAAATCAAATCTATCAAAGGAAGCCAAAAATAGGTTAAGGGTGGAAGTTGAAGGACTTGTTGAGACAATGAAAATTTTGTTTGCTGAATGACTGCTATGATATAGTATTTTTTCAATAGAAAGGACAATGTCGGACGTCCGACATTGTCCTTTTTTTGCTGTTAATTAAAACTGTTATGGATTTAATGTAGCTTCTGGTTCCTTCATATGAGCAAATCTCGGACTTAGAAAAGTATTTTTATTCCACATCTTGTTTTGCTCCTGCGGGACAGCTATCTATAAATCAACGAAACTCGTACATCCTGCATACTACAACAATTTGAAGCAGAGCGAATTAATGAGAGGGAAAAGCTTTGGTTAGTATCCTGTCTTTCGCAGTTCGTGCCGATTTTTCGTTATTTTGAGCCCAATAACAGGTCTAACCTGTTGAAATTACGTTGACGATTCGCCAAAACTGCTTGTAGTGCCGACCACCCCCTTGGTTTGCATATAAATATGCGGGAAAATACGAGTATGTTTATGCGAGCGAAAAAACGATATAAAGACGGTAAGGAATATCGGTACTGGTCCATCGTCGAGAACCGGAGATTGCCGAACGGCAAGGTCTGTCAAAGACAGGTGCTCTATCTTGGTGAAATCAATGACAGCCAAAAAGCCGAGAGGTGCCGGGCCATTGATGTGGTCGATGGTAGACATGATCAGCCGACCCAATTGGCCCCTTTTTCCGGATGATCGTCAGGCATCAGAATTGGCCTGCGAAACTTTCAATCTCGGCTGTGTGATCTTTCTCAGCACCGACCAAGACAATGGGGAAGCTGTTGACTGGCATATAACCTATGGGACCAATTGAGACTGGACCAATTCTGGACTAAAAAATTCAGCTCCGGTCGCAAGAACACCAACTGTCTCAATGTGTTAAAGACTCTGGTCTCCTATCAACTCATCTCTCCGGGGAGCGAATGGCGATTGCATCGTGAATGGTTCCGGGGTAGTGCCATAGGTTATCTGCTTGGAGAAAATGATCCCTGATACAAAAAGATAAACTATATCGCTGTCTGGACCGGATTGTCGAACATAAAAGGGATTTTTTTACCTATCTCCACACAATCGCTGGCAAAGTTTGTTTAACATCAAACCTGATGTTTTACTGTATGATTTGACCAGTACCCAATTTGGCTATAATCATCATAAACATCCCGATTTTGTTCAGGTGGTCATTGCTCTCATCGTGACGCCGGACGGTTTTTCCTCTGGCCTATGAAGTGATGCCGGTAAACACCAGCGACAAAACGACCCCGGTGGATTTTCTGCGGGCATTTGAGTAACAATAATACAAAACCGACAGAACCTGGGGCATGGATCGTGTTATTCCAACGAAGAAATTCTTGCCGGTATAAAGAAAGGAGAACAACCGATTGCTATCTGGTCGGCACCCCCAAAGGCAGATTGAGCAAACTGTCTTTTCTGAAAAAATCCTGGGAGCAGGTTCATTCTGAAGTTAAAGTAAAGCTGCTGTCGGAAGATGGCGAATTGTACCTTCTTACCAGAAGGGATGGCCGAGCTGACAAGGAACGGGCCATGCGCAAGAGGCGGGTGAGGAAGTTGTGGCGCAGGCTGTATGAACTGCAGCAGCAAAATATCACTCGCGACACCTTGCTAGTCAAAATTGGTACTTCCAAAAAATAGGCAGGTAGAGCATGTTTCCTGGTGAAAATCAACCGGCCCAAAGCTGATGAACCGGTAAACCGAGATACCTTTACTTTTTACCAGCAAAAGAAGAAATCGAGGTAGGTTCGCCGCCGGGAAGGCTGTTACCTGCTTCGATCCAATCTGACTGCAATCGATCCCGCCATGCTTTGGCGCTATTATATACAACTGACAGAGATAGAACTGGCCTTTAAAGAACTGAAAGGAGATCACTCAATCCGGCCCATTTACCACCAGACGGACGAGAGGATCGAGGCGCATATTTTTGTAGCATTCATGGCCTATTCTCTGCA
>JBARUR010000333.1:0-42821 GCA_049645845.1 Desulforhopalus sp.
TTTTTGATTACCACCAATCCTCAGCAAGCACCAATTGATGCTGCGGAATCGGCTTGGTGAAAGCTGAGTAACGAATGAGAGATTCAAGTAAAAGATCCAGCTTAAATCGCCTATTAAAGCGAAAACAGAACTCACCAAGATAGCGGGGTAGATGGCGGTGATCCATTCCGTGGTGGGTTCCACGAATTGAATTTTTCACATTGCCGATAATAGTGTTCAACCATTTAAATACACTCATACCTTTTGGATTTTTGCCGCTTGTTTTTACTGAAAAATGAATATGACCACCTTTCTTAAAACTCTGAAAACAAGACAGTTTATCAGAAACGACAATCGATTTGGGTTGCAGGTGTGCCCGAGCCCATTCCCTCATTTCTTCAGAAGTAAAACCATTGACCCTACTGAATCTGATGAAGATGGGGTGACCATGCTCATTCCGCTGGAGGGCAGCCACGAATGGAGTTTTTCCGGCAGCACCGCGGCCTCGTTTACAACCGGTCTTCTTGCTACCCCAATAAACGTCGTCAACCTGGACCAGTCCCCTGAGTGGTATGATATCATCAGCTTTTTTCATCACCATCTGCAGTTTATGTTTGATCATCAAAGCTGCTTTGGAGGAAATCCCGAGAAACCTCATTAGCTTGAGAGTGGAGATACCTTCTTTCGATTGGGTAACTAAATATATGGCGAGAAACCAAATGGTTAAGGGTAATTTTGAAGAGGAAAAAATCGTTTCGCTCAGTAGTGAAGTTTGGTGTCGGCATTTTCGGCACTGGTAAAGATTGCGTGAATGGATGAAGTAGTATTGTTCATATCCGCACTTGGGGCAGCGAAATCCGTCGGGCCATTTGGCGCGAAATAGCTTTGCTTTGCAGAGTTCTTCCGTTCCGTATTGTTGAAAAAATCGGTTCATGCTGACACCTGGCTGGAAATGTATCTCGCTTCTGCTTGCCATGTTATAATCTCCTTGTTGAGTTTGAGGAGATTATGACACATCAGGGGTATCATATAGTGAGTACCCTTAAGATTTATTTTTCAAAGCTGAAGATTGGTCGTAATCATATTATATTTTGAAATATGTAATACGGTAGATATTCTATTCACGTTTTCAAGAAAGAAATCGCAATGCACTGGCAAGCTGTAGCCAATTACCAATTTATAGGCCTTTTTATGCAGTGATTAACGCTAACAGGGTGCGGGTTATATAAACATTTTGCTATTTCCGGCAAGCAGTTACTGAAAGAGTAAATTAAAAGATAAAAAATATATTGGAATTTTTCTACAAAAGATTCTTTCTCAGAATCATTGCACTGTCAGGTGGATCAAGATAATAATCAGGACGTGAACCAACACAGAAAAAGCCGTGTGCTTCATAAAAATAAAAAGCAGTGCGATTTTGGGATCGAACCTCTAAAAAGAGGGTGGTGACTTTTCTTTTTTTTAATTCACCAAAGAGAAATTCGAGCAGGAAACGCCCTATTCCACGTCTCCTGTTCTTTTTTTCAACGGCAATTTTAAGGAGCTCGGCTTCCGGACAAATGACTCTGCATGCACACCAGCCAACTAATTGATGCCCAGAGTTTTCTGCCACCAACTGGATTGACGCACGCACCTCAAGCTCCTGTGCAAGAAGTGCTTCAGACCAAGGCGAAGGTGATTCGCTTTCAATAACTGCAACTTCGGCGAGATCTGCTGCAGTCATTGATCGTATGCTTATCAAAGTCCCTACTCCGCCTGAACTAATGAGAAATAGGGGTTAAAACATCTTTTTGCTGACTTGTACGGTGAGATCCCCCAGCATGTTGGTGTAACTTCCCAACTCGTTATCATACCAGCCATAGACCACAGCCTGGGTGACCGGCACGTTGAGTATTGGGTCAGCACCTGGAACCAGGCAGTTTGCCCGAACTTTGGCGAGATTCACCTGAATGTTTGCGGTCCGTGTATGAGTTTCAGTCCCTTCAATTACAGCTGCCGCTGCTGGTGCACCTAAAATATCGGAGGAAACATTTTGTTTTTCAGAAAACAGCAGGTAACTGTTACTTTCTCCATATTCTTTATATATGGTATTAATATCATTTCTCTTGATTGGGCTGTCGAGATCATCCTGCACATTTAGTACTAAAATAATGAGAGAACCGGAGGAAGTCGGAATCCGAACGGATTCCGCCATAAATCCGATAGAGGACATCTCTGGAATGACCAGTGAGAGAGCCTTGGCTGCGCCGGTGGTAGTCAGGATTATATTGTTTAGAATAGAACGGTTTTTTCTTAAATCAGCGGCCCCGGATTTTGGAAGTCTGTCAAGCACCTGTTGACTTCCGGTTGCCGCATGAACGGTTACCATGGAAGCACTGAGGATTTTATCTGCGCCTATCTTTTCCATAAGAGGTTTAATCATATAAGAAAGACAGGTGGTTGTACAGGAAGCCCCAGAAATCAGTGAATGCTGACCAGGTTCATACATTTCCTCATTGATACCCATAACCGTGGTTATGGCATCTTCAGGCATTTCCAACCCTTTGGACTTTATTTTAAAGGGGGCTGAGAGAATTACCTTATCGGCCCCAGCCTGCATATGTCCTCTGAGCGATCCATTAGCCGCGTCAGGATCCGCAGTTGGATCCGTAAAAACTCCTGTGGTATCTACAACCAGTCTTACATCATTTTCGTGCCAGGCGATATTATGGGGGGTCCTGGAAGAGCGCAGAATGGTTAACGGTACTCCGTTCACCAACATTGTTCCATTTTCTTCGTTCAGCTCCTGAATAACCCTGGGTGATTTGTGGCCGTGCAAATATGTGCCTAAACGGCCATAGGTCGAATCTCTTTCAAGCATGGCTGCAAGATCTTCCAAGCCACGTCCGACTTCACGACCTATATTGGCAACAATCCCTGAAAAATGCTTCCGCGAAACATGGTGCCAGACTGAAAGTTTTCCAATTCTTCCCAAGCCGTTGATGCCTAATTTCATAGCTATGCCTCCCCTATCTTAGTAGAATGGAATGCCTGTACCGTCTCTCCCCGCACTTAGCCTGTCTCTGCGTAAATTAAAGAGAGATGATTTAAAGAAAAGACGATTCCTGAAAGTTTATTTTACTAAAGTGTTTTATACATTTATGTAACATTAACTCTGCTGTTTCGCAACCTTAAGATGTGTTAACCTATCCTATTTTTATGCAATTTATCACACCTCTGGTCCAAGCCACCCTTATCAAAAGATATAAACGTTTCCTGGCAGATGTACGAATGGCGAGTGGCGAAGTCATTACGGTTCATTGTCCAAATACCGGTACTATGCTTTCCTGCTCGGCACCTGAGAGTCCAGTTTGCCTTTCCCGCTCAGAAAATCCGAAAAGGAAATACCCTTACACCTTAGAAATGGTTAAGGTCAAATCTACATGGGTTGGGGTCAATACAGCTCGAACTAACAACCTGGTGATAGAGGGAATTAAAAAAGGACAGATCAGTGAATTTCAGAATTTCAGTACAATAAAAGCTGAAGTCAAGACTTCAGACCACACCCGCCTTGATCTACAGGTGAATCACGGGAATATCTGCACTTACATTGAAATCAAGAATTGTTCGCTGGCTATTGAAAGATGTGCCATGTTCCCTGATGCGGTCACGACCAGGGGAACAAGACACCTTCAAGAACTTACCCGACTCACCTCGGAAGGGTCAAGAGCCTGTATTTTTTTTCTTGTGCAGAGAATGGACGCCGATAAATTCTTCCCAGCTTCACACATAGATCCAATCTATGGAGAGGCTTTGCTGAAAGCAGCTGAAGCAGGAGTCATGGTACTTGTTTATCAAGCTGAGGTGAGCCCGCTTGGAATAGATATAGTGCGGCCGCTTCCCTATTCTCTTCTATGAACAGATATATTATTAAAATCAACACAATGTTCAGGAGAAATGCGGGCTAAAGGTCGGTATAGGTGATGCGACCGCCAACCATCGACATTACTGCCTTTCCAAAGAATTCCCAGCCATCGAATGGCGAATTTTTGCTTTTCGAAAAACTTTCCTCAGCCAGGAAGGTGAACCTTCTCTCCGGATCGACTACAGTGATGTCGGCTACGGCTCCAATCGGCAAAGAACCACCGGTGACACCGAGGATTTGGGCAGGAGCAGCGCTCATCAACTCCACAAGCCGGGATACTTCTATCACCTTGTCCCGAACAAGCGCCAAGCTCAGTGACAATGAAGTTTCGAGTCCGACGATTCCATTTGCGGCAAAATTAAATTCAACTTCCTTTTCCAGGATCGAATGAGGAGCATGATCAGTCGCAATTGCATCCAGTGTTCCATCCCGAAGTGCATCGCGAACGGCCTGTCTGTCGCTTTCAGCCCTGAGCGGGGGGTTCATCTTGGCATTCGTGTCATAGCCTAATACGGCTTTTTCGGTGAGAGTAAAATAATGGGGAGCAGTTTCGGCTGTAATCTTTACTCCTCTGACCTTAGCATTTCGAATCAAATCAATCGATTGTTCAGTGCTCACATGAGCTATATGTACCCTGGCGCCAGTCAATTCTGCCAAAGCAATTTCCCGTTGCACCATTATGCTTTCCGCAGAAACCGGAATGCCTTGCAAACCCAGGCGAGTTGAAATTTCACCTTCATTCATGCAGCCTCCTTTACTCAAAGAAAGCTCCTCCGAATGGGACATAACCAACATATCATGGGAAGAAGCGTATTCCATCGCCCTTCGCATAAGCTGGCTGTCGACTACAGGATGCCCATCATCGGTTAAGGCAACTGCACCGGCAATTTTCATTTCCCCGTATTCAGCCAGTGTTTCCCCTTTACTCCCCTTACTTATCGACCCTACAGGATATACTCGTGCGGCACAGGATACGCTTTTCTCACAAATGAACCGGGTGATGGCACCATTATCATTTACCGGCCTGGTATTCGGCATACAGGCCACTGCGGTAAAACCACCTGCGGCTGCCGCCAGGGTTCCAGACTCAATTGTTTCTTTATACTCCTCTCCGGGCTCCCGAAGGTGGACATGCATATCGATTAATCCAGGGAGAATCCATAAACCGGCAAGGTCATAGACGTCAGCGCCACCTGAGTCAATAGATTCGGGCTTAACAATCAAGCCTTCGCTCACCCAGAGATCTGCAATTTCATCTCGACCCTGTACTGGATCAATAACACGGGCATTCTTTAAAATAGTCACCTTATTCATCGGCTCTCACCATGCACTTCACTGTCTCTATTACCACCAAGAACCAAGTACAACAAAGCCATCCTTACAGCCACCCCGTTAGTGACCTGATCGAGGATAACAGATCGTTTACCGTCTGCAACATCAGGATTGAGCTCCACGCCTCTGTTGATGGGGCCGGGATGCATGACAATCGCATCTTCTTTTGCCAAATGCATGAGCTGCCGGTTAACTCCATAAAACCGGGAATATTCGCGCAGGCTTGGAATAAGTGAATCATTTTGACGTTCCAGCTGAATGCGCAGGGTCATAACAACATCAGCATCCTGCACAGCTTCCTGAACAGAACCACAGATAGTTGCTCCCAGGCTGGAGATACCTGCAGGCATAAAGGTTTGTGGGCCGGCAATACGCACTTCCGCTCCCATCCTGGTAAATCCTATGATACCTGATACCGCAACGCGACTATGCGCAATATCTCCAATAATCGCCACCTTTAATCCTTCGATCTTTCCCTTGTGTTCCATGACCGTCATCATGTCAAGCAACGCCTGGCTGGGGTGTTCATGAGCTCCGTCACCGGCATTAATCACCGAGGCATCTATGCGCTTAGCCAGGAGTTGAGGCGCACCCGAACTTGAATGACGCAGGATAATGACATCCGGGTTCATAGCCTGAATGTTCCTGGCTGTATCGATCAAAGTTTCACCTTTGGTCGCCGAACTCGTTGAAGCAGAGATATTGAACGTATCCGCACTCATCCTTTTAGCGGCAATTTCAAATGAAAGGCGTGTTCTGGTTGATGGTTCGAAGAAAAGATTAACAATTGTTTTTCCACGAAGAGTAGGAACTTTTTTGATTGATCGGTTGGATATCTCACGAAAAGAACGGGCGGTGGCGAGAATATGCGAAATGTCTTCAACAGATAACTGCTCTATTCCGAAAATATGCGTGTGTTGAAACTGATAATTGGGCAGCACTCTATTCACCATCTTCAAATTCAGTCAATTAAGTTCGCCAATCTGCCAAATCTGATTGAGTTAAGCCGTTCAAAGGAGAACAGCGGTTTGTCAATGTCCCATGACCAATAAAGGATAAATGCCTTCCCGAGTATATCTCTTTGTTCGACAAAACCCCAGAATCGGCTGTCATAACTGTTATCCCTGTTATCACCCATTACAAAAATCCGCTGTTCCGGAACCACAATCGGCCCCAGGTTGTCCCTTGGACTTGCATTGGCACTTAAAACTGCCGATGAACTAAATTGGGCATGAGGGTCATTAAAAGGTTCACCATTAATAAAAACTTTCTTGTCTTTTATTTCTATTGTGTCCCCTGGTGTCCCGATTACTCTTTTAATGTAATCAATGCTCCTGTCTTTTGGGAAACGAAACACTACCACATCCCCTTGTTTGGGACTTTTTATAGGAATCAAAATCTGTCCGGTAAAAGGTACCCTGATACCGTAGATAAATTTATTAACAAGGAGGTGATCTCCAATGAGAAGAGTGGGCAACATAGATCCCGAAGGGATTTTAAAGGCTTGGACAACAAAAGTCCTTATAAAAAGCGCCAAAAGAATTGCTACACAAATTGCTTCAAAATATTCCCTGAAAACAGATTTGTTTTTTCTTAGTCTTGACAAAGTCAACCTCTTTTTTTTGAGAAAAAAAATTTCCGAAAATTACCCCGCAAAAACTACTTGAAATACAAACTAATTACAAGCGTGTTCGTTTTTTGACTAAAATAAAAAATCACATCAAAAGCACATCCTTTTACAATCTGGAGCCCACTATATAACCTGCCATAAATACAAAGTTATTCTTCATATTGTGGTGATTTATCATTACAAATAAAAGGTGTCATTCCCCTTTTTAAAAAATTTGGATCTTTATATGCGTGTTTAAAATTAACCAATGTTCTTTTTCTTGACAATTATTTTTTTCTGTGACCTAATATCCATATGTACACGAAAAAATAACATATTTTAAACAAGCCCCGGCATGTTTTTATTTGCCTTTTATTAATTTCTTCCAATCTGTCTGCCCATGAATTTGCCGTTTTTATCTCAAAATGAACTGGTAGTCGGCCTTGATATAGGGTCCCATGCCGTCAAGGTATGTCAGCTTAAAAGAACATCAAGCGGATACACCATTCTGACTCTAGGCAGTAGTGTTTTGCCCGAAGGTGCAGTGGAAGATGGAACCCTTAATGATCCTGAGGTCGTCAGCAAGGCGATCTCGGACCTCTTTAAAAATTTAAAAATCAAATCTAAAAAAGTCGGGTTCTCTATTTCTGGTTATTCGGTCATTGTTAAAAAAGTTAATCTGGCAGTAATGGGAGAAGCTCAGCTGGAAGATCACATAATGTCTGAAGCCGAGCAATACATCCCTTTTGATATTGAAGATGTATATCTGGATTTTCAGGATCTCAAAACCGGTTTAAAAGAAACGGACAGAACGGATGTCATGCTGGTCGCTGCAAAAAAAGAAATTGTAGATGACTATTTGGATATGCTCGGTAGTCTTAATCTGACTCCGGTCATTGTTGATGTAGATGGCTTCGCCCTCGAAAATACTTTTGAATATAATTACCAGAAAAATGAGAATGTGGCGCTAGTGGATATTGGTGCTTCAAAAATGAGCATCAACATTCTCTCACAAGGGATATCCGTTGTAGCCAGAGACATAATTGTCGGGAGCAGACAATTAACGGAACAGATTCAAAACGTTTTTGATATTGATTTTGAAGAAGCTGAAGGATTGAAAGTCGGTTCCATCCAGGATGAGGAAAAGCGTGAAGAGATAGAAGATATTTTTTCAACAACCTGCACACAATGGATTCTCGAAATTAAGAAAGCAATAGATCTTTATCATTCCAACCACCCTGACCATCCCCTGAAAAGATTAATTTTGAGTGGAGGAGGAGCTAAGGTTTCCGGCCTTATCGACTTTCTTGCTCAGGAAACGAATATAAACGTAGAACTATTTAATCCGTTTCTCAAAATGTCATCGAACCGCAAAAAAATTGATCCCGATTACCTCGAAGATATTGGTCCGGAAATGGCTATTGCTGCGGGAATAGCTCTTAGACCCTCTGTTATATAATATTCTATTGTCAAAGGTTCAGCATGCTTAAAATCAACCTGCTACCGGTTCGGCAACTCAAAAAACGAGCCAAAGCAAAAAAACAGCTACTCGGCATGTTCCTGTTATTTATATTGGTTCTTGCCCTATCAGTCATCACAGGAGTCCTTCAGGCACAAAAAATCTCCGGTCTTACAAGTGATATTTCGGTGCTGCAAAAGGAAAAAGATTCCTACACACCGACGCTGCAAAAAATTGCCAAACTGAAAAAAGACAGGGAAGAACTGGTCAGAAAAACGGAAATAATCAAAAAACTTAAAATGGATTCCTCCCTGACTGTCCGAGCACTTGATGAAGTTGCCATTCGCATTGATAATCAACGTATGTGGCTTGACTCCCTCCAACAGCAGGACTCATCTTTACGGTTGTCAGGTGTGGCGCTTGACAACGAGACAATCGCTCAGTTTATGGACAAGCTGAAAGAATCACCTTTTGTGAAAGATGTCACCCTGTCCGGTTCTTCTTTGAAAGTTGTATCAGGAAGAAATTTAAAAAGTTTTGAATTGAATTGTATTGTGGCACAACCCGAAAAACCGGCACCTGAAATTACAGCTGTCAAATAACTTTCGAAAATACTTCCCAATATGAGTGTATGAAAACGAGCAACGCAGCAATTGCGACCTTTATTGATGAGAAATACATACCACTTGCACCAAGAATTAAGCTTGGAATTGTGGTCGGAATTGTTCTCCTTCCCTTAGTAGTTTTTTATTTTACATACTATCAACAGAAGGCTAAGAAAATTGAAAGTCTCAACCAACAAAAAGTATCTCTGATACAGCAGATTAAAGAAGTAAAACAGAAAGCTTCCAACCTCGCTAAATTTGAGAAGGAAATGGCAGAAGCAGAAACTCTGTTCCTGGAAATGGCGGCACTCCTGCCCAAAGAAAAAGAAATCCCAAAACTTCTTAAAGACATTTCCGCTTTAGGACAAAATGTCGGCCTTGACTTTTTGACCTTCAAGCCACTAGCCGATATTCCAAAGGATTTTTATGCTGAGATTCCTGTGACGATAAATGTCAGAGGGCCATATCACAACATGGGCTCCTTTTTTGACCAGGTCAGCAAACTTGAACGAATTGTATCCGTATCCAATGTAAAAATGAGCTCTCCGAAAAAAGAAGGTGGTGAAATGCTGCTTAACTCAGATTGTAAACTGGTTACGTATCGATTCACAAACGTTGAGCTTCCCAAACCACCTAAAAAGTGAAATCCATGATCTTTTTAATTGATTCTAGAAAATCAACTTTCTTATCGAGAGTTTTCAGGACAAGGTTACTTGGTGCTTTTTTCTGTGCCGGCAGTCTGATCTGCACTTATGGCATCAGTTATTCAACTGAAAGCATCGACGCACAGGAAGAGCTTCTGCTTCCGGCTCCAGGCTCACAATTTGAGTATATACTTGAAAACAGGCCTGATCCTTTTGTGCCTTTTATATCAGAAAAAGCTGCATCAACAAATGTCGATATGAACGAAATTGTTGAAAACAGCGAACCCCTTACGGGAATGCAGCTTTTTGAACCGGGACAGCTCACGCTCGTAGCATTACTTAAGAAAAACGCAGAAGATGTTGCCATGGTAGAGGACTTTACCGGCAAGGGCTATATCCTCCTTGAAGGTACAAAGATAGGCAGACGCGGTGTTGTTAAAAATATAGCATCCAATGCCGTAACTATTGAAGAGACTGCAATAACACGTGCAGGAAAGGAAATCGTCACACAAGTTGTGATGACACTCAAGAAAGAGGGAGAAGAATAGAAAATGCTTAAATGGCTAGACAAAATAAAGGCGGCTGTTTTCATCGCATTTTGCATCTTATTTGTATTTCAGGCAGATAAGGCAATGTCTGAAACGGATGTTTCCTACGAAATAGCCGATGTTGCGGTTTCACTATCAGATAATGCGATAACTTACACTATTTCAGGATCATCACCTCCGGTATTCAATGTCACCGAGCGTTTCTCACCATTCAGAATTCTCGTTGATATTGCCGGTGCATTTTACGGTAGCACTCTGTCGATGGAGAAAGTACAGCTTCGGGAAAACAGTATAGCCAGCCTGAATGCGTTTGATATCAAAGATCAATCCCCTGCTGGAATGCGATTTGAATTCACTTTAGTCGACAGCCACGATTACTCCGTTGAAAAGGAAGGAAACAACCTGGTTGTTAAAATGTTTCCAGCTACTTCTCCAAAAAAATCATCTACCGATAATTTACCCGGAGTACGATCGCTTAATGACTTTAAAATTATCAGCACTCCAAATACCACTACGATAGCCATTATCTCCAACGGGCCTATTGAGAATTACACTGTTGACACCATCGGCGCCGGAGCTAACAAGCCGCCAAGGATGTATATTGATATCGAAGATGTGGCCACTAATGAATTGATTCCAGAAAGACTCATTGGCACCTCTGTGGACAAGGTGCGTGTTGCTTCAAGAGGAAATGGTGTTCGTATCGTCTTCGACTCCGCCAGTTCCGAATTGTTTAAATATACCGTAGCTCCATCAGCAAATGGATTAAATGTAGTAATTGATGAAAGCAGCCAATTACTGTCGCCAGCAGGCTCTGCAGGTAAACAATCCGAAAATGTTTCAACTGCCGACCGTACTCTTGACCAACTTTTAGGCTCTTCTGAAAAACTGCTCACTCAGGCTCCAGAAAAAAAAGATGTTGGAAGTTCTGCCGCCAAGGCTGATGCCCTTCTAGAGGACTTCTCTTTCTCCGGTTATAAAAAGCAACGTATCAGCGTAGACTTTTACAAAATTGATATTCACA
The DNA here is from genome assembly GCA_049645845.1 of Desulforhopalus sp. GTDB lineage: Bacteria > Desulfobacterota > Desulfobulbia > Desulfobulbales > Desulfocapsaceae > Desulforhopalus_A. The sequence continues at coordinate 11,105 of JBARUR010000333.1, forward strand.
ACGTATTTCGTCTCTTTAGACAGATTACCGATCTCAACATAATCGTCGACGAAGAAGTACAAGGGCTACTCACTCTTGCTCTGACTGATGTCCCATGGGACTTTGCCCTGGATATCATTCTCAACCTGATGGACTTGAAGAAAGAAGAACGTTTTAACACCATTGTTATCTATCCCAGCAAAAAAGAATTTGCCTGGCCGACTCGTGCTGAAGACAATCTCGCCTTTGAAGCTGATATTCAGGTTATCGAGCAGGAAGCACTTGTGATTGAAAAATCGGCCAGCCAATCCAAGGAAGTTATGCAGGCCAAAGAGCTCATGGTTAAAGCTCAGACCCTTGAGGCGAGAGAAGAATTTGAAGACGCGGTCCTTCTTTATGGCAAAGCATATGAACTTTGGCCGGAAAATACCAAAATTTCAAATAGACTGGCCACTCTCTACCTTGTTAATCTTGGAATGAACGCTAAAGCTGTTCACTATGCTAAAGAAACCTTAAAACGTGATCCGCAGAACGCTAATGCCGCACTGTACGCTGCAATTGGCTCAGCCAATATGCACCGAATTTTCGAAGCAAAAGAGTTTTTCGCTCAAAGCATTAGCAATAACCCGCCAATGAAAGAAGCGCTCATAAGTTTTTCAGCATTCAGTGAGAACAATGGTCTTAATGATGCTGCATTAAAGCTTCTCAATAAATACCATGCTCATTATGGAGAAACTCTTGAGACGATGATCACTAAGGCAAGAATTCTCGATAAACTTGGGATGTCAAAAGATGCGGGGCGTCAGTACCAGGCTATTCTTACCTCTGGTTTTCAATTGCGACCTGATCTAAAGAAATATATTGAAGGACGCCTTACGGTCAAAAATCTTTAATAAATTAGAATGGAATCTGATACTCTACTAAAATTTTCAGTCCAAGAGGTTTTTATGAAGTACCTAAAATATGGTTGTGTTTTCAGTAGCCTCTTGCTACTTGCACTCATCCTAAGCTCATGTACGACTAATACACAGCAAAAAGCCAATAATACTGCAGCTGCAGAGGAAATCGCTCCACCAACTGAGTCTGTTGAGCCAAATCGCAAACCAGCTTTACCCGCAAGCCTTCCGGTGATGTATCAATCGGCCGCGTATGTAGTCGATAAAAACGAGATGGAAAACATTTCGATTGCCGAAGAGAGTAAACTTAAGGTTGGAGCCCGAATCACCTCTACCCGCGGTCCTCAGCCCCTTTGGGATATCATCAAACGATTGGCTTCACTCAAAGGGATGAATGTATCATGGGCCAGCGATGTAGATAAAAATGTGCTGGTGGATGTTGATATCAATGCCAATGATGATTTTTATGGTGCTTTGGATGATATGCTTCGGCAAGTTGATTACTTCCACGAAATGAATGACAACACCATCGTCATAAAATTCAAGGAGACCAGGCAATTTCAAATCGCTATGCCGTTCACTAAACAAAACTTAAGTACCGGAACTGGTGGAAACCTGCTAGGCAATACCGCCGAATCCAATAATGTCGATGGCACTATTAGTATTACAAGTAAGGACAATGAATTTGATATATGGGATAATATTAAACTTAATTTAGATACTATTCTGCAGATTTGGACATTTCGTAGAGAAGGCGAAACGGTAAAAAGAGATACAGACAAAGTTCAAGATGACACTGTAGCAAAAGAGGGTTCTCGAAGCTATTCCGCTAAACAAGAGAATGAGGCTCTTACCACATCTACAGAAGCTAACTCTACTACTAGTGCAAAATCATCAGGGGACGTTGCAGGAGGACAAGGTTTTTATATAATAGATAAACCTGTTGGTCTCATAACAGTAACTGCAACTCGCCCTGTTCTTGAAAAAATTGATGCATATATCACGACACTGAAAAAATCCCTTTATCAGCAGATCTCCATAGAAGCGAAAATAATTGAGGTTCAGCTCAATGACGCCTCAAGTATTGGTATTAACTGGAGCAATGTTTTAAAAGATTTCGACATTAATGGCCTCATTGAGTTTGGGGACCCGACAAGTGGTGCAGTACGCCTGGGGGCAAACCAATTTGTATCGAGAATCAGACTGGCAGATAGAAGTTTTAATGTTTTATTGAATGCGCTTAATGAGCAGGGCGAAACCAAAATACTTTCAAACCCAAAAATCAGTGTGATGAATGGTCAACCGGCCATGATTACTGTTGGTAAAAACGTCACTTATATAGACTCAATTGAATCTGATCGGGATTCCGACACCAACGTAGTAACATTTACTGTTAATACTGAACGTATCCTCTCGGGAATTGGCATGGCCCTTACAGCGACAGTACTTGGAAAAGATGAAATTATCATGAACCTCGTACCGATCACATCCGAACTCCAAGAACCCATAGAATATCGTGATATTGGATTTGATGGTGGTGTCGTAGGCTTGCCGATAGTAAATGTTCGGGAGATGAGCACCACTGTTAAGGTAAAAGGTGGAGAAATGCTCGTAATTGGCGGATTAATCAGTGATACCAACCAAAAAACAGGTGAGTTTGCTCCAGGTCTTGGCTCCATTCCAGTATTGAAATACCTTTTCGGTTATGAAGAAAAGCAACATCTTAAAAGAGAGTTGATTATCCTTTTAAGACCACGAATCATCTAATTTTTCAAATATGAATCTATTTTTTTCAGTAGGGAGAACAAATATGAACAGGCTGAAATATCTCGTCATCGGAATTTTAGCATTATTTTTAGGCGGTTGCGGACACGGTCAAATAGTTGTGGAAACACTTAACGTACCTGGAGACCCGGCAGCCTCTGCAGCTGGAAATGGCAAAAGCATCGTTATTCTCCCTTTTGCGGATTACTCCCAGGGAAACCTTGGATCCGCTCAACGAAGAAATATGCTTATCACAGAATCCCTGACCGACCGTCTTATTGTTAATGGATTTGGTTTGCCGATTCAGGAAGATGTTTTCGACTATCTTATCAAAGCAAACGTCATCAATGTCACCACGAGTTCGCTTGCTGTTGAACTGACCAACGATTGGTCCGAAACAATGAAAAATGAGCTCAAGTATTATATGAACCAAGTCGAAAATGAAACTGGTCAAAATAGCGGGAATACATTTGGTACTCACGGTCTGGATAGTCAAATGATCGCTAAAATCGGACGCCAATTTAATGCTGACTATGTCATCAGGGGCCGGATTCTCGAGTTCAAAACCAGGCAGGGAACATCATGGGCTCCATCGAGAAGAGGCTTTTTGCCAGTCGTTTTCGAGAGCACTGGGCGATCTGTTTTTGGTTATGTCAGCTCAGAAACTTATGATGAGAACAATTATTCCAACCTCCTCACTCACGGCGAAGGTCCTGTCGATGGCCAAGGAACTGTTCAAATGCGGATGTGGGTGCAGGAAACAGCAACAGGCAATGTCGTCTGGAGCAACAGAATACAAGTACAGGTTTCGCCTGAATCGGTACTCGCCGACAACCAATATGATAATCTCTTTAATACGGCAATTGAAAAAGGGGTGACAACGCTTGTTGACCACTTTGTTACATATGGTCTTTAGGCCATTAACTACTATCTAAGGCCACCCGGCTGCTTGCAGATTAGAGTATTAAAGCTCTCCTCCTATAACTAATAAAAAAAGGGGATGTTGGTTGAAACCAACATCCCCTTTTTAGTTGCAAATATTTTCCAGCTTAATTATTGGCCTTTTCTTCCTCTTCTTTTTTCTTTTTTGAATTCTGGAAAAGAGCCATAAAGTTAACAGGTTCCATCAAAAATGGAACGAAGCCTCCATCTATCGACACCTGACTGACGATTTGCCTGGTAAATGGGAAAAGCAGGGTTGGACAATCCACGCCAAGAAGCATCGCCATATGTTCATTGGGGATATTTTTTAACATAAAGACTGCTGCATGCTCTATCTCTAGAATAAACAGTACCTTGCTATCTTCTTTTGAAGATACTTTTGAAGTGATATGCAGGGAAACTTCCCAGTGATCGTCATCAATTTTTCTATTGTTCAGTTGGAGATTCACTTCAACGGAAGGATCCATTTTCTCACGATCGGTAAAAACCTTCGGAGCATTTGGATTTTCAAATGACAGATCTTTAATATACATTTTCTGCATCCTGAATTCCGGTTTTGCTGCATTTCCTGTTTCTGTTTGTTCTGCCATGATACTCCCCTAGATATAATAAAATAGCGTTTGTCTGAAGTTCCGAAATTCTTAATTACCTATTAACCGGCAATTAAGAGACGATAAATAATGGTTCATTTTTTGATGTATCTCACATGCCCGGGTATTAGAACGCAAATAGGCAATTGAGGCAAGTCTTCTGAGCCTGCTTTCTGCAATTATGCCAAAACCTGTTTAAGGAAATGCCCCGTGTATGAAGTGTCGACTTTAGATAATTCTTCCGGTGTCCCTACCGCAACAATTTTACCACCTCCATCTCCACCTTCAGGCCCTACATCTATTATCCAGTCGGCGGTCTTTATCACATCAAGATTATGCTCAATGACCACGACGGTATTCCCCTGGTCCACAAGTATATTAAGGACATTAAGCAGGTGCTGTATATCAGCGGGATGCAAACCAGTCGTCGGTTCATCTAATATATACAAAGTTTTCCCACTGCTTCTGCCGGATAATTCCTTGGCCAGCTTAACCCGCTGCGCCTCTCCGCCGGACAGCGTAACTGATGATTGCCCCAATGAAATATAGGTCAACCCCACATCATAAAGTGTCTGCAGCTTGTTTTTAACCGGCGGCACATTCTGAAAAAAATCGAGTGCTTCTTCCACGGTCATGGCAAGCACATCATGAATATTTTTATCCCGGTATTTTATTTCCAGCGTTTCACTGTTATACCGTCTGCCCCTGCATGTTTCGCACTCGACGTAAATATCCGGTAAAAAATGCATGGCAATTTTATTGACTCCCTCGCCTTCACACGCCTCACACCTGCCGCCTTTAATATTAAAACTGAATCGTCCAAGTTTGTAACCACGGGATCTCGACTCAGGCAATCGGGCAAATAGTTCCCTTATCGGGGTGAAAAGCCCTGTATAGGTAGCCGGATTTGATCGGGGCGTTCTTCCTATCGGACTCTGGTCAATATCAATTATCTTATCGATCAGATCAAGGCCGGTTAAAACCGTTTGATCCTGGCTGAAACTTGCATTTTTGTTATTTAACCCCGCTTTAGCCAACCTGAACAAGGTTTCGATGACGAGTGAACTTTTTCCTGAGCCAGAAACGCCTGTCACGCATGTCATTCCTTTCAGAGGGAAAGCTGCCGTGATATTTTTCAGATTATTTACACTGCAATTTTTTATCTGAAGAGAATGTTTTGCACCAACCTTTATTTTTCGTCTTTTCACCGGTGTTTTTATCGCAAGGCGACCGGAAAGATAGGCACCGGTAGCCGACTGCCCATTTTCCAGCAGTCCCTGCACATCACCATTATAAACAACATGTCCTCCGTGAATTCCCGCCCCCGGTCCCATATCTAATACATGATCGGCTGCCATGATTGTATCGGTATCATGCTCAACAACTATAAGGCTATTCCCCAAATCACGAAGTTCGAGAAGGGTGTTGATAAGCTTCTGGTTATCACGTTGATGCAGACCGATACTCGGTTCATCAAGGATATACAACACTCCTGCCAGACGAGAACCAATCTGCGAAGCAAGACGAATTCGCTGCGCTTCACCTCCGGACAATGTGCCGGCCCTCCTCTCAAGAGAAAGATATCCCAGTCCCACATCACGAAGAAAAGAAAGACGATCGACAATTTCTTTTAAGATGGATTGACCAATCTTTTTCTCTCTTTCGGTAAAAGGCAAAAGCGGCAGTTCCGCGAGAATCTTTTCAATCGGCAGACAAGTGAGTGCATGTATCGACCAGTTTCCCACTCGCACAGCCAATGCTTCGGGTTTTAATCTTGCACCCAAGCAACTGGGACATTGCTGCTCATTCATATACTTGGCCAGCTCGTCACGCACCATCGGAGACTGGGTCTCATGAAACCGACGGTCCAATTGGGGAATAACGCCTTCAAACTGTTTAACGGCTGACATGCTACGCTGGCCGTTATTATAATTAAATTGTATCTCTTCACGACCGGAACCGTAGAGAAAAACCTCCCTCACCTGCTCCGATAATTTATTGAAAGGTGTTTTAAGAGAAACACCATAATGCTTTGCAACAGATTCCAGCATGTGGCCGGTATAGGAATCTTCGCTCCTCCATCCCCAGGGGGCAATCGCTCCATCCCGGATAGATTTCCTTGAATCGGGCACTACCAGCTCGGAATCAAAAAACTGCTTGACTCCAAGTCCTCCGCACTCTGGACAGGCTCCTTGAGGATTGTTGAATGAAAACAGCTGGGTGGAAATCGGCGGCATAGAAATCCCGCACTTATGGCAGGCGGCAAGTTCGCTGAACAGTCGCTCTGAATCGTCATCAGGAAAAAGCACCAGCAGAAAACCCTCGGTAAGCTTTACAGCAGTACTTACTGAATCTGACAGTCGCCGTCTTATGGTTTCCTTGATGACCAGCCGATCAACTACGACCTCAATAGAATGCTTTTTATTCTTATCAAGAGAGATCACGTCATCGGCATGCATGATATCCCCATTGACTCGAATCCGAACAAATCCCTCTTTTCGAACTCTCGCCAGGAGTTGTTCATGGCGTCCTTTTCTCTCGGTGACAAGCGGAGCTAGAAGAATGATTTTCGTTCCTTCCGGCAAACGCATAAGACCGTTCACCATATCTTCAATGGATTGCGCCTCAATTGCCTCGCCACATTGATGACAATGCGGATGTCCACAACGTGCAAAAAGCAAGCGGAGATGATCATAGATCTCCGTTACAGTACCAACAGTTGAACGAGGATTCTTGCTTGTTGTTTTTTGTTCAATGGAAACAGCCGGAGAAAGCCCTTCCAAAGAGTCGACATCAGGTTTATCCATCTGCCCAAGAAATTGACGGGCATATGTCGACAATGACTCGACATATCTGCGCTGGCCTTCCGCATAAAGAGTATCAAAAGCAAGCGTTGATTTCCCTGAGCCGGATAAGCCGGTAAAGAGCACAAGTTTATTGCGTGGCAGATCAACGTCGATATTTTTCAAATTATGCATTCGCGCTCCGCGAATGCTCAGTATCTTTGGTTCCATGAAGAGGGAAGTGAAATTTTGAAGAGTTATCTGCTGAGGAGAGTGTTGTGATCCACTTTTATACAACGATCCATTATCACATAAATTCCCTTGCTGTGGGCAAGTTCTGCTGCGGCTTCATTGATTATTCCCTGTTGCATCCATACAGCTTTTGGAAGCGGATTCAGTTCGATAACCTGTTCAACGATTTGCAATACATCTTCAGACTTCCTGAAAATATCTACAATATCAATAGGATGAGGAATTGATCGAAGATCGGCATAGCATGTCCTCTCGAGGATTTCTGTCTGGCCGGGATTAACCGGATAAATCGTATAACCAGCATTAAGAAGATAACGACCGACCATGTTGCTGGGTCGATTTTCTTTAGGAGAAAGGCCGACAACAGCAATGGAATGAGCTTCCTTAAGGAGGTTTGCGATTTCCGATGTCTGCTGGAGTGTGTTGAGCGTCTGCATTATGCTATAACCACTAAAGGTTCTTTATTTTCATTAGAGTACATCGTAATATTGAAGCAATGAAGTAGCTGAAGAGTTTTTACAACACAATCAAATATAATACATAATTGGAGATATAATGATGACCCCATAGACAAAAGTCAAGTTAGCAATTATATACTACGGCTTGTTTCCACTGAAGAGAGGCACTGAAAAGAGCACCGCTCAAGAGGGGCGTATAAGGAATCCCGACCTATTTTGCGTTGTCGGGATCGGCAGGAAAATGTTATCCTGCTCCATCTTTGGCCGAAATTATTCCTTGAACAACACTGCAACGCAAGAGGAAATTGGATGAATTTTCAAAACATCATATTTGAATTGAGTACGTATTGGGCGGAACAAGGTTGCGTAATCCAGCAACCTTACGATATGGAGGTAGGTGCGGGAACATTTCATCCAGCCACTTTGCTCCGCGCGCTTGGCCCCGAACCATGGAAATGTGCCTATCCACAACCATCCAGACGACCAACAGACGGACGGTATGGCAACAATCCAAACCGATTGCAGCATTATTACCAATATCAGGTAGTGATCAAGCCTTCTCCATTAAACGTACAGGAGCTCTATCTTGGGAGTCTCGAACGGTTTGGGCTCAATCTGCTGGATCACGATATACGATTCGTTGAAGACGATTGGGAATCCCCTACTCTCGGTGCTTCCGGACTTGGCTGGGAGGTATGGCTGGATGGTATGGAGATCACGCAATTTACCTATTTCCAGCAGGCGGGGTCTATCGAGCTTCATCCAACGACCGTGGAAATCACTTATGGGCTGGAACGAATAGCCATGTACCTCCAGGGGGTTGAAAGCGTTTACGACATAGCCTGGAACGATACGGTTAGTTATGGAGAGATTTTTCATCAGGCGGAAGTCGAGTTTTCCACCTTTAACTTTGAAGAAGCAAATGTAGAAAAGCTCTTGATGTTTTTTGACTCATATGAAGAAGAAGCACTTAAACTCGTTGACAAAAAACTCATTCTTCCAGCCTACGACTATTGCCTAAAATGCTCTCACACTTTCAACCTGCTTGATGCACGTAAAGCAATAAGTGTCAACGAGCGTACACGATATATAGGCCGCATCCGAAATATTGCCAGAAAAGTTGCAGAAGCATACGTTGAACAGCGTGAAAACATGAATCACCCGCTAATCAAGTAAGATGACGTCGTAATAACTCTTCTTCTGCGTCGTTGTGCGCCTGTAGGAAGTGTCGTAAAAAAAATCTATCATTACGACGTACTTTAATACGCCGAAATGATAGAATTTTTTTTATACATGAAGTTATATTTGCCTTCCGAGACGAGATGGTGTCGTAAGATTTATTGGTCAGTCAGCCAGTAAAAACGGTAAGGCGGAATAATCAATTCATCCTTGAACATAGTGGGCTTTTCGCCTGAATATAAATCTCGAATTGCACCATTACGAAAATACGCTTTTCTGCCTATATCCTCGAGATTCAGATGCTGGGATTTACGATCAAAATTGGCGACGACCAAGATCCTCCTGGTCGGTTGATCATACTCAAATCGTGCAAAAACAAATAAATGAGGATTACCGACATCCAGCAATTCCCGATTGTTAAAATCAGCAAAAGCATATACTTCCTTGCGCACAGCTATCATTTTTTTTAGAGCTGTAAAGAGCCTGTATTCGATTGTGCCCGGGGTCTTGCGCAGTTCGATCTTGTCCCAATTAATACGGGGACGATGCGCCCAGCGGCTGTCATTGGCTTTTGCCGGATCTTCCAAATAGCTGACATCGTTTAAGGTACCTATTTCATCTCCATAGTACAGCAAGGGAATGCCGCCAAAGGACATAATCATACCGTGCAGCAAGAGAATTTTTTTGATGGCATCATCAATCTCTGTCTGATTTCCTGACTCTAATGCCGCTTCCAGTCCAACAAGTGAGGCAAGAGATCCTGAGATTCGGGTATCCCCGGTCTTGTCATTATGCCCAAAAGGAAGGCCGCGTGATGAAGACCCCTTATATCTCCCGGTGAAATAATCAATTAAAAACTGGCGATGAGCATACGGTTCATAGTCAACAGCCCGAATGTCATTATCATCATAGCCAAGTCCAATATCGTCGTGGCAGCGAACGTAATTGAGCCAGGTGGCCCGCTCCAGTTTATCTGGAAGACTCTTTATTCCCTGCGTCAACAGTCTGGCATTTTTGGTGGCAACGGCATCCCAGAGCAAAGCCATGAAGGTAGCGTTGTAGGCAATTTCACATTCCTTGGCATTGATTGCATCCTCGCCGAAATATTTTATGATCTCGACAGGGGCGACAATGGCCTCGGCAATAAACAAAACGCCGGGAGCTGTGACCTGACAGCAATCCTTCATCAATTGGAGTAACAGATGTGCTTCACGTTCATTTTGACAGATACTGCCAATTTTTTTCCATAAGAAAGCAACGGCATCCAGTCGCAGAATATCCGCTCCCTGATTTGCCCAATACAAAATGATGTCGAGCATTTCGATGAACACAGCCGGATTACTGTAGTTCAGATCCCACTGGAAATCGTTAAAAACAGTCATAACCCACTTCCCCATTTCTTCATCCCAGGTAAAATTTCCGGAAGAAGTTTCTGGAAAAATCTCCGGCATGGTAGCTTCAAACATGTCCGGCACTTCTCGATTTTCAAAAATATAATAATAATCCTGAAACGTTTGGTCTCCCTCTCTGGCTTTTTGCGCCCATTCATGTTCGTTGGAAGTGTGATTCAAAACGACATCAAGGGTGAGGAGGATACCAAATTTATGAAATTCTTCGCCTAATTTCTGTAAATCCTCGAGACTGCCGAAGCGCTGGTTAATTTGCCGAAAATCGCTTACAGCATACCCTCCGTCGCTTGCTCCTTTAGGACAAAGCAACATCGGCATGAGGTGCACCATATTCACGCCAAGTTCCAGAAAATAATTCAGATGCTGCTGCAATTCCGATAATTTTTCACAATATCCATCCGGATATTGTGCCATGCCAACCCACTCCTGGCTGAGAAACCAGTTATGATCTTTCTCACGGACTATATCACTCTCCTTAAGGTGATCCGGACGCTGTATGTATTGCCGGGCCATCGTCTCCACAAGTTTCTGCATCTGCACTTTATAATCATCGCGCTTGCCATAGAGAATATTAAACAAAGAATGGATGGAATAGAAATTTGCCCCTAACCTTGTATAAAAATGACGTAGATCCTGTTCGTGGATTTCGGGTTTAAGATCAGTGAGAATTTCGTTGAGAAGGGAATGGGATACCTGTTCATACATTTTAAATAAAACTCCTAAATATCATTATATATCTAAGCGACAGGGATGGATAATCCGTCCGGAACACCTGCTGCTTTATTTCTATTAACATTAATCTTATGCAGAAAAATGAGTTTTTATACAGAATGACTTTGCATTATGTTGATGTCACACTGCATAAACGTTTTTCATAGCTTATATTGCGGGATTTCGATCGGAGTTCCAGGAGAGATAATACCGGCGCAGTAACTGACAAATGACTCATGTATTCTGTATGTCGCAGCTCTCAAAGAAATCGTAGTATTCGATTGCCTCAAGTATGCCTCCTGCGTAAGGACGGGAAGCAAATAATATTTCATCCCCGTGTATCAAATCGGACAATTCCTCATTATGCCTGTTGGCAACCACAACAGCAAGCATATTTCCACGCATCATATCTTCATCGGCACCGGATCCACCTGCAGCCAATATCCGATCAAGAGAGATATCATGCCTTTCGGCCACCCAGCGCAGAGCGAGCCCCTTAGAGGCACGAACCGGAATTATATCAAGATATTGCCCGAAGGAAAGCACCACATTCGCTGCCTGACCTTCCTGATGCAACATTTTGTTGATGTGCTGTATATCAGGAGCTATCTGGGGGTCGATGTAATAACTGATTTTGAAACGACTTTGCTCAAGTTTCGGCTGCAGTTCCATGCCGGATAATTCGCGGAGGGTTCGTCGAATAATTCGTGGATTCCATTGATAATCGATATGCAGCTCCCATGCAGCATCCGGAACCAGATTGGGATTGTAATATATTTCGGTACCCAGACTGGTTATCAGCACATTTGGCATAGGAATGTGATATTTTTTCATGACCTGTATTGCCGAGTCAAGTCTTCGACCAGTAGCAATACCAAACAAAACACATTTTCTGTTTGCCTGCAATGCCTCGATGAAGGAGCCTAAAGCATCAGGATCACCCAGCAGATTTTGATCGAGATCAGAGAATAAAGCCCTGTCTTGATGCAGGTGTCTGCGGCGTTTGGCATGAAATGGGGTAGCAGCTTCTGTTCTCGTAACAAGCGGATGCAGAATCTCTAAAAACTTTTCAGTATGGGCCTTCCACGAATAATGCTCTTGCACTCCAGTTAATCCATTGGACACAAATTTTTCGTACTTTTTGCGATCGGAAAGAATGCGAAGCAGTGACTTTTCAATATCTTCCCGATCAAGTGGATCTATGAGGTAGCCATTTTGACAATTACCTATAATATCAATTGGTCCGCCATCTTCAGTCGCTATAACAGGTAATCCACAGGCTGCTGCTTCAATCAGCGTCAGGCCGAAAGGTTCGGTCAATGCAGGATTGATAAACACCCCTTTACTCAAAGCAGCGAGTCGATAGATTGTAGCCACCTCGGATGCTTGGTGATGTTTTGGATATGCTGCTTTTCCATACAAATCAAACTGATCGACGCACAGCAGGATATCCTGCAAAACGCCCTGGGCATCATTGTCCATATCATTGATATCATCACGATTACCGGCGATAATTACAAGGTTGGCGAGTTGCTGCAGTTTGGGGGATTCTCCATAAGCTGTAATGAGCTGCAGGATGTTCTTGCGTGGATCGGGACGAGATAGAGCAAGAATAATCGGCTTATCCGGATTTTTCAGAAACCGGTAAATTTCTTTGGCAATGGCGCTGTTGACTTCATTGCCTTCGGGAGGAAAGAATTGTTTAAGATCAGTGCCTGGCGGGATAACGCGCATACGCTCCGGCTGATATTGATCATATGCAGCATATTGCTCATGAATTTCCTGCTTAGTACTTGTTATAACACATTCAGCGACACCCAGGGTCGTTTCTTCGGCTTCGATACGGGTGGTGATATTATAACGGGCTTCCAGCGTTTCCCTGCTGAATCCGGCTGCCAGAAGCTGACGACGCTTGCTGCGCCCAAGAGAGTGGCCCGTATGAACCAACGGGATGCCCAGAAGGTGTGACAGACGTGTCCCCACATAACCTGCATCGGCATAATGGCTATGGATAATTGAAGGCAAATCAGATTGCAGCCTGATGTATTCTAGAGCTGTATCTGCAAAATTATCCAGGCAATCCCATAGCTGTTCCTTGGGAATATATGCCTCCTCTCCACATTCAATACGAACTATTCGTACATTATCAGACAACTTTTCGTATTCTTGGCTATAATCATCGCTTACCGAAGGATCAACAACACGCCTGGTCAGAAGATCAACTCGTTCTACGTCAGCATGTTCTCCAAGAGCACGGGCCAGCTCCACCACATATTTGGTTTGTCCGCCGGTATCGGCATCACGCCCAAGTTCAAGTTCCCGGCCACGAATCAGTCCATGTATACTGATTAAGACGATATATATTTTCTTATCGTAGGTTTTCATGCTTTCCTTGACGCGTACAGAGTGAGGCAAATATCACCTCTATTGGAAAGAAATTGTTAACAATTCTTTGTTAGATGCAGCCGTTACAATACAAAAAGCCTACCACATTCTTTAATCCAATGCAATGTTTTCGCCCTGGTGTAAATGCCCACTACCTGCAATATCTTTTTGAATTTCCTTCCAAATACACAACCCATATTTCTGTCCTGGAACGAAGGAAAGTAGAAAAATTTCACAGTTTCTTTTTGCTTATATTATTATCTCCGCCACTAGAGGTAGGTGATCCGATGCAATCCGACTTAACTCAGTTGAATGGGCTCGCAACGCTATAAGTTTTTCCCCCGGCCTGATCCAGATTCGATCAAGCCTGAGCAGCGGCCTTCGGGAAGGAAAAGTAGCAGGAACCTGCGGAGTAGACTGCGGTAATGTAAACCATCTGTGCAATGCGCGTAACGGACGACTCCATGTCAACCATTCGTTGAAATCGCCAAGAAGTATACCTATATCAGCCTCTTCTGCATGGATTGTTTTCAGCAAGTTCTTAACTTGCATGTGTCGTTCCCTGATCCCAAGGCCAAGGTGGGTTGCCCATAACTTTGTTGAATGATTATTCAGATTAAAAGCCGCTTCAATCACGCCACGGGGCTCCCTCCCTTTAACACTGATATTGATACGGTTCACCGCCGACACCGGGAACCTGGACAAAAGAGCATTGCCGTAACGTGCACCGGCCGCAGTGAGAGTAACACCTTCGATTGGTTCCATATCAACTGCAGCCGCCAGATAAGCCAACATATCACCGGCAGGCTCAAAATGTGAAGAAACCTCTTGAAGAGCAATAATATCGGCATTTATTTCATGAAGAACAGCAGCGATTCGATCGGAATTTCTTAGCCCATCCCGCCCGATACACCGGTGAATATTATAGGTTGCTATTCTACAGCGCATTAGTTCCTTACTCCTGAAAAACTGTCACTCAGTTCAGTCCCCCTCAAGGCATGGGGATTAAAAAGAATACCCATGCTGTGAGGGGTAGAAAAAACAAGAAAACGAGTATTTGATAACTGTGAATTGGTCTCTATATACAAGGCACTTATCCCCCTCAAAGCATGGGGACTTAAAAGAGTACGCGCAAAGCACGGGCACTGAGTACCTCCTTGTGGGGTGTCAGAAACCACTATGTTGTTTTTTATTCATATTTCTTCTTTTAAACCATCTACGAAAACCAACCAGACCCGCACCAAAAAAAACAATGACCGTAAACAGAGCTAAAAAACTATAGAGATTCGGTTGACGCAGGGATTGAGTTAAACGGTCGGTGATCAGGCCTATCGCAATAATCCCCGGAATGATACCGATCAAAGTTCCCCAAAAAAAATCACGAAAAGATATTGCAGATACCCCTGCAATAAGATTAATGATCGAGAAAGGGGCAACAGGAATAATACGAAAGAAAATAACCGCCGGCAGGCCTGTGTTTGAAAGTCGCTGGTTCACTCTATTCATGAGACCACCGGAGAACTGTCTGACTATATTTTTACCAAGAAGGTGACCGAGTAAAAACATTATCGCCGCACTGGATGTTGTTCCCACTATTGCATACCATCCTCCCCACCATGGCCCGTAGACAATTATTGTTGCCATTATCAACAAGGTAACCGGAAAAGCCACCGCACCTAAAACAATATAACTTAATGGGACAAGTACAGGACTGAGGTGATGAGCCTTGAGCCAGAGGGCAGCCCCTGTCACATTTTTAATATTGAGATAATTTGATAATGGAGTCCAACGCCATAATGCCGCCAGAACCAGCACAATAGCTATCATAATAATTATTTTCAGAAAATGGCGATAAGCCGGACGCTGGTGTTCAGGAAGGATAAGGTAATCGAGAAATTCTTCGGGTTCGATTGGTTTCTCCGGATCAAGAAGCTCAGACTCCGGCAGCAACTGCTCTATCGTCTTATCGACTTCGTCTTTCAGCGGCATCAGGGTACGGTCGCCACTTCGCAATGACTCCACAGCTTCTATAAGCGAACCGGACTCTGCATTCGCTGCAGCCACCTTTTCTTCCGAAACGCCAAGATGCTCTGCTAAAAGACGATTTCGAAACGATATAATTGCCTCGGAGGTGCCACTTCCCTCTGTTCCGGATATGGCAAGGTCGCACTCAGAATCAAAACCAAGCGATCTGTTACTGAGATTTGCCGAACCGATACGTACAAAGCAGTCATCAATCACCATGATTTTTGCATGCACCATAA
Source organism: Desulforhopalus sp. (assembly GCA_049645845.1). Classification (GTDB taxonomy): domain Bacteria; phylum Desulfobacterota; class Desulfobulbia; order Desulfobulbales; family Desulfocapsaceae; genus Desulforhopalus_A. Next base: position 26,717 of record JBARUR010000333.1, read on the forward strand.
GGGCAACCTCCGGATTGACAGCCAGTCTCGGATAATAAACCCGCAGTCGATCTTGAGTATCCGCCTCTTTTAAGATGCGCAAAATCCTGCCGCGCAATATATCCATTGTATGCTGTTCCAACCAGCCGCCCGTTTTGAGCGGCATAACCAAAACAATCTCAGGTCCATCTTTCTGGACGAGTCGCTCTTTAATAGCCTCGCCGATTCGATAGGAGCTCAGATATTGATTTTCAATATAAATATATCTGCGTGCCTTCGCTATACTCTCCAGATAAAGGTATTCAATTTCACGTACTTCATCGTATTGTTTGTACCGCGGGAGGGTCCGGCTAATGGCAATTGGGACATCCTTGAAATTCGGTGTCACACTGACCGGCCATGGATCATGATGTACATGATTGCGATCTACCTCCAGCGGCAGCTCACCGCAAGCCCTTTCCCAACGCTGCCGAACAAGCTCAGCAAGAGCAGAAGCAGCCTCCCCATCGACCACCATCTGCACATCATGGAAAGGTTGATACGGTTCTCCTTCAGGATCTATGCGCAGTTTGTTGTTGGGAAGGTGTTCTGAGGTGTCCCATCGCCATTTACTTACATCAAATCCCCCTGAAAAGGCCACTGCATCATCGATAACAACGACTTTCTGATGCTGTGATGCTCCAACTGGATGTTCTCCATCAAGACAAAAATGAATACGCTTATGTGATAACCATTTCAACCTATACCGTGGAAAGAACTCCCGCTCCATGGCGTATATCATGGAAAAATCCCAACTCAAAAGATAGATATTGAGGTTTTTCCTTTTTCTTACCAGGGAGCTGAAAAACTTGCCAAGCTTGTGCGGATACTCTTTATTATCACTATTATCGTCATCGCGAATCAATCGCAGCTCGCTATGCAAATCCCAACCGACGATTATTATCGATTGATGTGCCTGTTGCATAGCTTCATACAGCGCCCGAAAATAATCTTCTCCGTCTATCAAAAAAGAAGATCTATGAGCATTTTTTACCTGCCAGCAATTTTGCGACGGCTTAAATATATCTTCCACCTGTAACCTCGTTAGCCATTATTTTGCTGGAATTCAGGCAACTCATAATCATCTGTCTCCATAGACAGGACCGGCCAAAGAGCAAAATCACTGTTTTTTTTATAACCTACTCCGACTGCTCCTTTGTTGAGATAAAGTACATAAGCCCAATCAGTTTCAAATCCACTGGTCGTGGAGGACCAGTAGGCTTCCGCAACATCCAAGAATGGCTGCTCCAGTGGGAGAGCCGGGGTATGAGTCGATGCATCGACCAGGCTTTCCAGTTCATTGATGGAAGGCATTCTCCAGGGCAGACCCGTTTGTTCTGCATAAGATCGGACAGTGTCCAGCGCCTGGTTCCAGGAATCAGCCGGCTTGCCTACAAGAGCTTTAGCATGCCAGGTCAGGCCGGTCAATCTATCCACCACTCCCAGTTTTGCTTGAATGAAACGGGGTTTGGGCCAGCGAACACCAAGAACGAGCGATCCATCCTGTCTGCTTTCACTGCATGGCCTTATGGAGCCTTGCTCATCATAACACCGGCTCGCCCCGGTAGAAGCAAGAGTGTCCGATGTGCCGCATACCGGCCACACCCAATAATAGCCATCCTTATTGCCGTAAAACATCCGCCCTCCTTCAAGGTGTATATACCAGGCGTAGCGGGGGGCGATGACAGCCGTCGTAGAAGTCCAGAACCAACCAAGAAAAACGTTATAAAATGGATGACCATTGGTCAGTACCGGTTTTTTTGAACTGTGATCGACGAGGCTTCTTAACTCACGTCTATTTGGCATACGCCAATCAGTTCTGCCATGTATTGCTTTCCGGTTCATTTCCTCGATAAAATCCAACCCTTCCTGCCAACTCAAAGGGTACTCGGAAGGGCAACTGTTTCTGAGCCAGATAAGGTTGGTAGCGTTATCCCGAACCAATTCATCCTGAACCTCAAAGCGTTCCACAGACCAGCTTATACCAGGGGAAAACTCAGCATCCTGTCCGCTGCCGGTGCAATCTACCTGTTCCCCTTCTTCGTTATAACATTGGGACAAACCCGTCGAAAGAATATGTCTGGTGTTCATTTTTATTACCTTTACTTGAAAAATAGGGCCGCAACACACTCACCTTAACCTCCTTGCAAAGTCTACAGCCGTTAATATTTTTTGGTTCGTAAGATAGTTACCACAAGCCACAAGCCAAGCACAACCGACATCAAATAGCCAATCACCCCCAAAGCAGGCAAACCAAAAATAAACGGACCAACCCCTGTTGTAACAATCATTGACGATCCCATTATGATCGCGCCGGTGATTATACCTGTGGTCAGACGATTTGAAGCACTTTCCAAGGTGTTGACAAGGTCTTCCAGTTTTTCCAGATGAAATTTAAAACTGAGCTCTCCGGCCTCAATTTTTTCTATTATTTGAACTAAATGTTTCGGTAATTCACGTTGAAGCGATAAAAAACTTGAAAGCGAACCTCTGAAATTTCTCCAAAGCACTCCAGGTTTATAGCGCTCAAGCGACAGCCGATACACACTTTCTCGTAGCTCCTCGATTACGCTCAATTGAGGAAACAGCAAGCGAACGGAACCTTCAACCGTTATCAGGGCTTTCATCATGACGACCATATCGGTCGGCAATTGGAGGTCATGCTCACGCAATGTTGCAAGAAAACGTTTGAGCAAGCCGCCTACTTCCAAATCTTTGAGTGGTAAGGCATAATAACTATCCAGGATAGTTAAAAAACTTCTCTCCAAGGATTTTTTATCAACTTTTTTGGTCCTGGCGTGGCATAATTGCAGAAAACTGTCTACCAGCTCCCGACTGTTTTTATCGACCATAGCTGTGAGTATATCAACGAGCATATAACGGTCCTGCTCGGTCAGCCGTCCAACCATACCCCAATCAATAATACACAACTTCAGATCATCGTTTACCAGAAGATTCCCCGGATGGGGGTCAGCGTGAAAAAAACCATCTCTGAGAATCTGTTTTACAACCAGCTGAAAGCTCTGCCGGGCAATTTTTTTTCTATCCGCCTTCGAGGCAAGAATAAGATCCTTGTATTTTCGTCCCTCACAGAAATCCATAACCAGCAATTTCTTTGAACTAAATTCTTCATACGGCACAGGAATGTGAACATCAGTATTCTCCGCATAAAAGCGCGCAATTTTTATATTGTTCAATTCATTTTTAAAATCGAGCTCCTGCATCAGGCTATGTCGAACTGTCGCAGCAAGTCCCGGCAAATCATAGCGTTGTAATTCAGTAAATTGCTGATCTAAAAACTTGCACACAGATTCCAGGATATCAAGATCGGTAACAATATCTTTGGCAATGTCAGGCCGTTGCACCTTAATTGCTACCACCTTACCGTTTTCTCTCAATATTGCTTTGTGTACCTGAGAAAGAGATGCGGCTGCCACCGGCTCAAGATTAAATTCAGAAAAGACTTCAGCTATTGGCTTTTTAAGGCTTATCTCAATGGCGGCGGTAATATCAACGGATTCGACTGCAGGCACACTGTCCTGTAGTTTTTCAAGCTCGCTGAGTAATTCTTCAGGCAAAAGATCAGGTCGTAAACTCATTACCTGACCGAACTTGACAAACGTTGGGCCTAACTCTTCAATCACAATACGAATTCGCTCGGAAAGCTGTAGATTGGTATCAACTGGTCCTATACTGTGCAAAAAATCAGATCCCGGAACATCCAGTCGATCTACAATTTCGTCAAATCCATATTTAGCAAGAGTACCAACGATGTTTTTAAAGCGTTTAAGTTTTTTTATGTCAGTGAGTGGCATATGAATCCCCGGCCATGTTTTTACTTTACCTTCTTAACCCTTTATCTGTTCAGCGATGAATGGGTTCTGCTGATCCAGGCAGCGGTTTCAGGAAAAAAGTGAACAAGCCCTTCCAAAACGCCTGCAGCATAGTTGCCGTTCATTCCGTGCAAATCACCTTTGGCAATATACAGACACTCAATAAGTCCCTTCTCTCCCAGTTCCTCAGAGGCGGCTTTACGAACATCAGCAGCACTGTTTTTCACCAGTATCGCCTGCAAACCACTGGTCAATGCATCAAGGTCATTTCCACTGTCTCCGGCAAAGACTGTATTTATTTCAGGAATTTGCTCCTGCTTTATTAAGAATTGGATTGCCTGAAGCTTGTTGGCCTTTGGAGGAAGGATGTCCAGCAAACCACATAGGGCGGCATCGTCCCGGCTCCAGATAACGGTTGAGGAGATCCCATGGGCTTGTAAAAGAATTGAAATTCTTTCCCTGACAACTTCCATTTTAAGATCAGGATCGGTGTAGTAGCTGACTTTAAATTTGTTCTGTTTTTCCTCTTCCTGAAGTCGAAAACCCATTCCATGGATACCTGCCAACAGTCCAACGACATCGTCCCTGTTGCAGGAAATCCAGTCGCTTCCAATCTCCTGCTGCCATCCTGCATCCAAACACCACCTTAATCCAGTTTTGCTCTTTTCAATCCTATAAAGTGTAGTGCCTACATCCCCAATAACAAAATCAGGCTCAGGCAGGTCATATTTGCTAATAGCTTCCCTGACGAGCAACTCACTACGGCCACTCACATAAGTCAAACATATTTCCGGTCGGGCAGAAAGACGGGAAAACACTTCTCTCGCTTTCGGAGATTCGGGCTGTTCCCCATTGGGAATCAGTGTTCGGTCAAGGTCACTGCATAGTAATATTGTCTTCATTGTCATTAAACCTTTCTTGTTTCAACATGTTTTCAGCTTCAAGCCACGCTCATGTACAGCTACACTTTATATAGACGCAGAATCAATCCCTCTACCCATTTTATTGATAAGAATCATTACCTATTCTGTCATTATAAATATTAAAACCAACATGTTCTCCATTTCCTACAACTATGGAAAGGAGTACCATATATCAACAAGCTGGAGGAATTCATGACTTCTTTAAAAAGTATCCAAGAAATGCAAAGCTACGAACTTGGGGCCCAGGATGGAAAAATCGGCAGGTGCAACAGTTTTCTTTTTGATGACAAAAGCTGGACTATTCGTTACATCGTCGGTGATACTCGTAAATGGCTTCCGGGGCGGAAAGTCCTTATTTCTCCGATATCCATTGGAGACGTTCAGGAAGCGACTTCTACGCTCAGTATTGGTTTAACTAAAGATCAGATCAAAGATTCTCCCCCTCTTGATTCCGATGCCCCTGTATCGAGACAATATGAGATACTATTCAACAAATATCATGACTGGGGGAACTACTGGGAGGGATCTTTGACCTGGGGATATCATCCATATCCCCGCCTCCTGCAGCGTAAGGAAAAACTGCGTGACCAGGCAGCGGCCGTTGCGTCGCAAACCCATCTCAGATCAACCCATGAACTACTTGGTTATTCGGTCAAAGCAACCGACAAAGATATTGGACATATTGAAGATTTTATAGTCGACAAGGAGACATGGGTGATACGATACCTTATTGTTGATACCAGCAACTGGCTGCCTGCCAGTAAAAAAGTTATCATCCCTCCCACTTGGGCTGAACGTTTTGACTGGAGCGACCGCAGCATCACAATGGGTGTTCCAAGTGAAAAAATTAAAAACAGTCCTGAATATGACCCTAAAGTAACCTTGGACCGGGACTACGAAAAACTTCTCTATGATTTTTACAACCTGCCGTATTACTGGTAAGTCATATTGTTTTATTCCTTCAGCAGGTTTGCACCCTCTTCGGGAATTCTCGTCGTTCGAGCCTGAACTCTCAGTTGGAATTCTTCGCTTTCCAGCCTGCCTTCTGCCTGAGTGACTGCCTCGTCACCGGGAAGAGTTGATGAAACCCTTTCCTGTTCTTTCAATGTCTTGTGTGAGGAAGCTTCCAACCTCCTGATAGGTACGCCATCAGGAAAAATAACTTCTCTCGCCTCATCCGGCATTGAAATTGCTTCTTTCTCGAAGGTCGTTTTGATGAGACGAATCAGAGAGGACTTGACCTTAAGCCCATTATAAACAGAGCCATCGTACCAAAAATAAACTCTCAGACTCACCGTTGCCGAACCTAATCTATCAACCAGTACCTGCGTTTCAGGTTCTTTCAGCACTGCAGGGTGAGTATTTAGAACTTGCATAGCGATCTTCTGGGCAGAGGAAGCGTCGTTGTCAAATCCGATACCAATTTCAAACATCTCTCTTCGCTTTGGATTTGCGGTATAATTTCGAATTACGCTCTTGTAGACCAAGGCATTCGGTATCTGGACATGATTACCATCAAGATTCATGAGTACCGTTCCTCGGGTCGTGACCTTTTCAACAATTCCTATATGTTCCATTATTTCGATTAAGTCCCCGATCATAAATGGATTACGGATGCTGATGAGAATACTTGCGAGATAATTTTCCAACAAATCCCTAAATGCTATTCCTGCGATAAGACCGGCAATACCTGTACCTCCAAGCACCGTGGCGGACAACCCCGAAAGACCGGCCACCTGCAGTGCCAGGTAAAAGCCAAGCAGAAAAACGAGAATACTGCTGACACGGGCCGCCACATCCCGTAACAGTGGATTAAGTCGTTGATCCAGAAGCAGTCGGAATCCCCGTGTTGTCAGTTTTGCAGCCAGAACAACGAAAACAAGAAGCAACAGTCCTAATCCAAGCCGAGGCAAGCGCTGAAGAACCTCTTTCCAGATAATGCTCAATTCATTTACTGCAGGCGAAATATCCCAGGGTGAACGTTCAACAATCTTTATCCTATTTACCACCGCCACGACATCCGTAACTTTACCGGCCAGTTCACTTGCCCATTTTCTATGATCATTCGAATTGGTATATCCATCAAGAAATACCACTCCTTCTTCAACATGAATAATGATATCTGAAAACCATCCTGTGGCCTTGAGAATTTTGGCAAGACGCTGATAAATATCTTCATCATTCGAAGACGGATTGACCTTGATCTGCTCGGCAAGCTGAGTACTCTGATCTAAAGATTCTTTGGTGGACTCTGCATTTTTCTCTACAGTTGTTGCAACCTGTGCTTCCACAGTACAGTTCAACAAGCCACAGATGAGTACGATCAAAAACAACTTCATGCAATCAGGAAACTGGAATTTCATCGAATTTTTCATATGAACGTTCATCATTATATTCATTCAGAACAGACAATAATAAATTGTATCTCTTCTGAGCATCATCTCTATCGTTTTGTTCGAATATTGAATTTTGGCTTCCCCGTAAAATCATGTTTGCCTGACGATGAATAGCTCTTCGTTGATCTGGATAACGAGTTTGTTCCGCAATAAGCGTTAGCATTTCAAGCAGCCGGATAGTCACAGCAACACTTTCATGGCCGTACTGTCGAATCTGATCAATTGAAGCATTTAAAACACCAGAATATGTTAATGGCTTCAGTTTAAGGCGAAGCTTATCATTATCATCGTAACAGTACGATGACGGAAAATTTCTTTTGGCAAGATTGCACAAAACAGAACCAAGCTGGTCGATACAAGCCATTGCAGTATAAGGATCATTAATTCCAGGAGAGAGCGACCGAATAGCAACCTCAACAAGTTGATGGATGGAGAATTCTATATCCTGCTCCGGCGTTCGCAGCGTGCCGAAAATAAATGCTTTGTTGATATTGTCTGTAAGACCTACATCAAATATATCTTTGCTGCTAATAACAACAAATCTCGCCCCGCCAACAACAAACTGTCCCGGTTTCCAAAGGAGTTGAATGAGATAATCGTTTTTTTTTGCAATCTCCAAGAGTTTTTTGCGATCAACAGCCTGTAAATAACCGTTGCGGCGAGCTGTTATAAAGTGAGTATAATTATATTTACCATAGGCTTCATTATCGTGCTGCCGATCTACAACCCGGCTTTTATTCTCTAGGTCCTGTTCATTTTTAAATATTCGTTCAATATTTGAGCTAAGTTCACTGCTGGTTTCGGCAATTACTTCATCGACCTGAATCGAAGTTGCGATATGATGAATGAAATAAATCAATACTCCAACATTGAGCAGTGCCAAAATTACAGCAAAAGTGATCGAGAAATTAGGTACAAAAACTTCTGCTTCAATTACTTGCACGGAACGAAGAACAATCAGACAATAAATGAAGCTGGAAACAAATGTTCCTAGAACAAACTGTATACTCCTGTCCTGCATAAAATTACGAAGCAGACGAGGACCGAATTGGGATGAAGCAAGACTCAGAACAACGATGGTTATGGAAAAAGTCACACCGGCAACCGTCATCATAGATGCCGCAATAGCCGACAAAATCGACCGTGCTCCTTCCGGATTGACGGAATATAAAAAACCAAAAAAACTTATGTAATCAGTTCTTAAAGCCCTATCAATACTAACCAGGCCTATTGATATTGTAATTGCTGCAAAGACCATCAGCGTCGGAATGAACCAGAAACTGAACCTCAAGGATTGCCATAAATTGATAATTTTTGTTTTCATTACTCTGCCTTTAGGGTGTTACTGAAGTGGGCTTGATAAAGCCTTTCCTCTATTTGTACGACCATCATAAGCCGCGACTGACAATCATTAAGTAACAAATTCACCTATCAACTTTATTCATTATTGGGTCTTCTGTCTTTTCTATGAGAAAAATTTCTTTCTATTAGCTGTAGCAAAAGAGTTCGATCCGACTTATTCGTAAAAGAAGCCTTCTGAAAAACCTTCTTTTATTGTTTAAAATTTACAGGAAATTCACTGTTATCTATAATTGATACGCATATGTCCAAAAAAGCCAGAATCTTTATCGTGGAAGATCATCAACTGTTTCGAGAAGGATTAAAATCCATGCTCAACAGCAGAGGAGATCTTGAAATAATTGGCGAAGCAGAGGATGGTCTGGATGCTCTCCGCATCATCAATCGCCTGATTCCCGAAATGGTTCTTCTCGATCTCTCCATTCCAAAAATCAGCGGTATATCGGTGATAAAGGAAATAAAAAGAGATCATCCCAAAATAAAAATTCTAGCCCTGACCATACATGAATCGGATCAATATGTTCTTGAAGCTTTCGATGCCGGGGTCAATGGTTATTGTATAAAAGACGCAAGCCGACAGGAACTGATGGTTGCTATAGACAGTGTCCTGCTTGGGAAATCCTACATAAGCCCTGGAATATCTGATCAGGTGATTGAAGGATATCTCGATGGTCGAAAAACTCTGAAAGAAGAAAGTAATTGGGACACCGTCACCCAGAGAGAAAAAGAGGTCCTAAAACTTCTGGCGGAAGGACATACCAATAAAGATATAGCTGCCTTTCTGCATATCAGTGTAAAAACTGTAGAAAAGCATCGATCCAATCTCATCAGAAAACTCGACTTGCACAATGTTGCTCAATTGACGATATTTGCAATTCAAAAAGGATTGGTTGAACCAAAAACATAATGAATTCAACTTATTTGGATGCATTGATTACACAGGTATTTCATTGCGCACCAACTCCCATTTTTATCGTCCGGGAAGACGGCAGACTCCTCCTTTTTAATCAGATAACTCGTAATATTCTTGGCATAAGGGATGTGAAAACGACCAGTTTCGATACCTGGTTCACTTGTCTCACCCCTTATCCCGCAGCTGATTTTAAAATTAATTCTTCTTCGTTTTTCAAGCCAGACATTACTCCGCATACATTGCCGGTATCTGTTAAAACACCTAAAGGAGAGTCATTAATTTGGTACCTGTACAATGTGCCGTTGGGCAGGGATGCCAATGGACAGCGAACAATTCTCAGCATCGCTCAGGATATGTCTGTAAAGAATAAAGAAAAGGATTCAGCAACACATACACATCAAGTGGAACACTTGATATCCACCAGGACAAAAAATCTCAACGATATAATTGCCACGCTTGAAGAAGAGATTATAGAAAAAAAAAGCATCAGTGATGCTCTGACCCTTTCCAGAGAACGTTTAAAAAAAATATCCAGGCACACCCTTGATATTCTTGAAGCTGATCGGCGGAATATCTCAAAAGAACTCCATGACAGCATTGGAGCCAGTCTGGCCGCAATTAAATTCAGCCTTGAAGAAAAAGAAATCTCACGTATCGAGAACAACAATCAGCTCACCTGCTCCTTGATTCAGGAAGTGAATTATCTTGCCGCAGCCATCAAGGAAACAAAAAGAATTTCTGCAAATCTGCGCCCTTCTATCCTGGATGAGCTCGGACTGGCAGCTACCATTTCCTGGTACATTCGTCAATTCCAGCACTTGTATGGCGACATAAGGATACATTATTCCACTGAAGTTTCTGAGCACGATGTCCCTGAAGCAATGAAGATTAACATCTATCGAATCATTCAGGAGGGATTGACAAACGCAGAGCGACATAGCCAGGCAGCCACCATTCGGCTTTCAATGAAATACTGCGATGGCAAACATTCTTTGTCCTTGTCTATCGAAGACGATGGGTGCGGATTTAATGTCAGAGAAATACAGTCCAACAAGGATCCGCTCGGCGGCTATGGCCTAATCGCCATGAGGGAACGCTGTGAAATATTCGGCGGCTTCTTTCATCTCGACTCAAGTATAGGTAAAGGCACCAGAATCAACGCTATCCTCCCCCTGAAATGAACCTTCCTCACTCTGCAGTGGGATTACGGGAAATAATAGATATTTTTTACCTTGTACAGCCTCGCCGAGTATGCCATATTGTTTATACGCAATTGGCCGAATTTAGGAAACCCTCAGGTCATTAGAGCTGAATAGACATAGAGCAACAAAAAAACGCCCTATGTCATTGACATAAAGCGCTTAATTGTACCTATTGGCGGAAGTGCATGGGAATCGAACCCACCTAACGAGCTATTAACCCGCTACACCGGATTTGAAGTCCGGGAGAGCCACCAGTGCCCTATCCACTTCCCTATTCAACAAAAAACAGAGATTATACTAATAAGTGTTGACCTTGAAAACAACTATTTATTATATTATGTCTTTTTATCGGTGCGGCAGCATAAAACTCAATGCTTCTGTTCTCATTCATTATCACTAACCCCGATTAGTGGGATAAGTACCTCGCGCAATTCTTAAAACATACAGGAATTCCCAGGGTATTGATCATAAAATCAATCAAAAAGCCAAAACATGCAGTGCGAAAGACTCATTAAAATGATTAAGTCGTGGTATATCCACGTTCGAGACGAAACCATGGCTCCAGCTCGTATGGTTTCCTTCATAGAAGAACATGCGGATAATTGTGAAGTTTGCCGCCGGGATCCTGATCTTCAAGAAGAAATTGCAAAAATTACGGAGTTGATTCTTCCGGAGTCAAAAATCCCAAAAGCTGTTCGCCAGAAAAGCGAAGAGGATGAGATTGATGATGAGGATGAGGATAAGGTAATTGACGATGAGGATGAGGTAGAATCTGATGACTCTACAGATGAAGAAGAGGTAGAAGACGAAGATGAACTGGATCTTGACGACGATGATCTTGCACCTGAGCCAGATGATATCTAACCGCCTGAAAATTCATTGAGCCACACCTCAGGGGTTTTCACAAAGCGCCTGAGGTTGATATACTATACTATAAGGCTTCCCATTCTTTTAGTTTACCGGCAATAAACGCATTTACTGCCGCTTGCTCCATATCTCCTTTGCCCGTTATAGTTATCGGTTCTCCGAAAGCAAAGTGAGCCATTTTGGTTGTATCCAGCCTTCCAAAGTCTTTAATTTGTTTTCCATTCTGCCAACAATCTGTCTTCAACGCCAGCGGTATTACAGGTACTCCTGCTTTCTTTGCGAGTTTGACGCCTATTGAGCTCATTTGCTGTTCATCAAATTTGTACGACCGGGTTGTTTGAGGAAAAACGATAACTGAAATCCCCTTACTCAACCTGTCAGTTCCTTCGTTTAATACGGTTTTTAAATCCTGCCTCGGATTCGTTCGTGTGACGGCAATGGGGTCCCGGGAACGCATGATATATTTAAATACCGGATAAGAAAGAAGTGCTTGCTTTATCACGAATGTTACTGGAGTTATCGGCTGGATCATTGCCGGAAGAATCAATGTTTCCATCATACTCATATGATTCCCGATTATCACCGATGCACCGCTTACTTTCTCGATATTTCGAATCCCTGAAATTTCTATACGAATCCCTGCTTGCTCCAATTGCTGCATAACTTCAAAACTGCTTTCATACCATTGAGTACCATCATAATGTTCTTTCTTGGCAAGCCTGCTGGCACGAAAAACTATGCAAAAAAGGCGAGAATAAAAAGAAAGCGAGGGAAACAGCACAGGACCTGCTGTTCTTTCTGTTAAATAATGAAAATTATTATATGGTATTTTATGCATTGCTTAATCTCTGAGAGGGTATATGTGTTCTTATCCGGGCGCTTAATCCATTTAAGCTTTCACCGGAAACAGCAAAATGCACGTATAACTCTAAAGGCCAATCTACTATTTTTTTCCGAATGAAACGCTACTTTATACTCTTATTTTGAGTGAAAGTAGCACAAAATTCACTGTTGTCATCATTAAAATGAGTTTTGTAATCGTGATCAATGGCCATTGAGAAAAACAAAAGGCCTCCTGATATTGCAATCCACCAATATGCGAAAATCATTAATTGAGAAAAAATACAGTAATTAAGAAAAAATTTGTGATACAATGGTTCTTTGTTGGGTGTTTTTAGTGCCTTACTCCTAAACTCGGCAAAAGGAAATAAGCCCATGGAACATATAGGCTTATGAACTTTATGAAATAACAGGAGTTAATTTTGATGAACCAGTCTATGGAACCTAACTTTTTATGACTTCTTTTCAAGCAAGACTAATCGGAAACTATGTGATCATGGATCAACTGGCAGTAGGTGGAATGTCCGAATTGTTCCGATCTATGGTTGCCGGCGACAAGGGCTTCGGCAAACTCATTGCCTTAAAAAAAATTTTATATCACTTGTCAAAAGACGAAGGTTTAACGAGTTCATTTTTAGAACAGGCAGAACTCGCCGCTCTCCTTAACCATCAAAACATAGTCCAAATATACGATTACGGCTACCTGGAAGAAACAGGTTTTATAGCAATGGAGTATCTTTCCGGCAGGGACTGTCGAAACTTAATCCGGAAATCCCGGGAAAAGAAAATCCCCCTGCATCACCAAGACGCCATTTTAATCGTATCCCGTGTCTGCGCCGGTCTGGATTATGCCCATAGGCTGAAGGATTCACAAGGTAATGATTTAAATATCATTCATCGGGATGTCAGCCCTCAAAATGTCCTTGTCACCTATGAAGGTGACATTAAGATCGTCGATTTCTGCATAGCCAAATCTGTAAGCCTGAACATCCACGCACAAAAAGTAATTACCAAAAACAAAATAGCCTATATGTCTCCTGAACTCGCAAGGGGTAAAACCATAGATCATCGCTCTGATATCTTTTCCTGCGGCCTTCTTCTCTATGAGTTGATAACCGGAACCCCGATGCTCCCAAGAGACTCCAGGCAGATTTCTGCCAAAATTAATAGTTCTTCTTTTTTCAAAGCAGGTGGCTCACAAATCGAAAAAATTCAGGTGATCTTAAAGAAAGCTCTGCAAATAAATCCTGAAGATCGCTATCAATCGTGCCAAGACATGCTCAACGATCTTGAAGAGTGCCTGCAGGCAGAGGCGCACCCCTCTTCGGCAGGTTTGTCTGAATATATGAACGTGCTGTTTTCAGAAGAGATTTCTACAGAAAAGCAACATTTACAGAAAATTGTTAAAAGAGCACAAATACAGGTTAGAGGAAAAGCTTCTGACTCACAAATGAAATCAGGAGGCAAACTGGCGAATCTGATCCATGGTACCAAGGTTAAAATTATTGAATCAATAAAGGGTCAAGCTCAAAATATCAAAACTAAGAAGTCGATCATCGCAGGAATATCTGTTGGAATGTTTTTGGTCATCATATTCATAGCCACTATCAGTCAAAAAAACGCTGTGTCCCGCCAAAATCAAATCCAGGAAAAAATCGAACCGGAAGTCTCCACAGAATCAGTCGAAACTGCAAAGTTTCAAGAAGGTATGGAGGCTCTCATTAATCGACAGTTTGATAAAGCTATCACCCTATTCGAAGAAGTACTTACCCTTGATCCGAAGATGAAAAGTAAGGTTTCCCTGCCTTACGCAGAAGCCTTGATAGGATTAGCCAATAGTTTAAACGGTACAGATCCGGAACAGACTATTCTTCTTTTTAAAAAGGCAATTCAATTTGATCCCGACAGAGACCATTCCTATTTTCAGCTGGGCATGATTTTTCTGAAACAAGAAGACTATGCCGCCGCGGCTGAAAACTTTGAAAAGGTCATCGATATCAATCCAAATCTCCCGGATGCGTATTTTAACCTCGGGTTTATCCACGCCCTTTTAAAAGAATATGAGAAAGCGGAAGAAATGTATACACAGGTAGTTGAGCTCCATCCTTCTTACCTTGACGAAGCGCTTTTTAATCTTGCCCTGATGCAAAGTAAGCTTGGTAAAAAAGACGAGAGCCTTAAAAACGTTAAGAAGGCATTAGAGATCAACCCCAAAAATGAATTGGCACAGAATTATCTCAAAAAAATCCAAGGAGTTTCTAAAGAATGATTTTCAATTATAACGTAAAACTTATATTTTTCCTTGGCCTGACAATTTTATTTTTAAGTGCAGGCTGCATACCAAAAACTATAGACACATCCTCTCCCTCAAAAAAATCCATTACAGCAGACGCTGTCAATACCGGAGGAGACCAGGATTATCCTGATGGGTATTATATCCATAAGGTGAGATTTCCTGACGAGAGTATTTCAATCATTGCTAAATGGTTCACTGGAAATTTAGAAAACTGGAAAGTACTGGCAAAGTGCAATCCAACAATCACCCCCAACCGCATATTTTTAGGAGACGAAATCAGAATACCACAGATTCTGATGACCCGGCAAGACCCGATAACCCATGAATTTGTGGAGCAAGCTCAGCCCGGACCAAAACGAATAAAGGCGAAAAAACCTTCCCGACCGCAGGCCACCCTTGTCAAAAGAGAGGCGACGACTCAACCAGTTGAGGAAGAAGAACCTTTGCTCTTTGGCCCTAAAGGATATCCAACCAACTAGCCCGCCTTTCTCATGAACATTGTGTTGATGCTAGTGTAACAATTCTGCAACATCGATAGATGTTCACAATTGTATTCCATGTGAATAAAAAAAACCCACTAACTTTAGAAGTTAGTGGGTTTTATATGTAAAATGTCCCAGATTGCTCTAAGAACACAGTGCATTTGGTGGCGATGCAGGGAATTGAACCCCGGACACTACGGATATGAGCCGTGGAGTATGCATAATTGATGCACGTTGATTATTGTTGATTTATCACGTTATTTCGGGTACAAATAGTACTTAACGAGATAGTGATCAATGCGAATAAATTGATCTAAATTGCCTTAACTTGCCTACAAATTGCCTACAACCAGAGATAACAAAATGAGCAATCGCCTCAGATTAACAATCCCAAGAATCCAATCCTTCACCTGCCCAGAAAATAAAAAACAGGCATTTCTTTGGGACACAACTAGTCCTTGTTTAGCCATCAGAGCTACCCCGAATAGAAAGACTTTCATCTTTGAGAGCCGGTTTGACGGCAAGACCGTTCGAACAACGCTTGGTGATATTGCCTCACTGACCATTGACGAAGCGCGGCAACGTGCAACAGAAGCAAAAAACCTTGTTGATCAGGGAATAGACCCACGTCTAGAAAAACGAAGACGGTTTGAGCGTGAAAAGGCCGAACGTCATGAGAACGCACGCCAAGACATGACGCTTGGGGCGATTTGGCCGATTTACATGGAAGAGCGCCGAAAATCTTGGAGCGATAGATATTACAACCTTCATGAAAAACTAATTACTCCCGGCGGTCAAAAAAGAGCCAGGGCAAAGAGTAAGACCGTTCCAGGTCCACTGGCAAGCCTAGCCGATTTACCAGTGTCCTCCATTACTGCCGATATAGTCAAACATTGGCTCAATCAAGAGAAAATCAGCAGGCCCACGCAAACCCGCATTGCATTTGAAGCCCTACGTACCCTCCTCAATTGGTGCG
>JBARUR010000334.1:0-2099 GCA_049645845.1 Desulforhopalus sp.
CCAACATTCGTGCAACCAAGTGCAAAGTAGCACTCTAAACATTGTTTAAGGTAATGTTATTACAAACATATTTGATTTTTCATTTCGTGATTTCATCTGCCGAATCTCAATTCATAACTACATACCACAAAGAGAATTTGGAAGAATCCATAATCTAAACCGCTTCCATTTCCCGCTATTTATTTTGGAAATATTCTTGAATTTTGAGAGGTACCACAATGCTCCATTACTGGCATTTTATGGATCGAGCTTCCGTTCGATCTGCTCAGGAAGAAGATTAACTTTTCGGAGTACACCTTTACTAAACCTTGCCACATCAAACCTCGTGAGTCCATAATGACCAACGACTCACTATTCTTTTCCGAGTAAGAGCTTGGCCAATTTTTCCCGGCAACTTCTGATCCTTTCTTTTCATCCTGATGTGTTGATCGCCGTAAATGTTTAAAGATCGTTTTCTTTGTGGGTAGCCAATCATTCAAGGATCACGTCACCTTCGGCGTGATCACTTTCATCGTTATTACCAACAAGGTTATTTTTGGCGTTACTCCGGGACCCAGAAAGGACCTCCCTTGCCCATTTCCTGCAGCGTCTCAATAAACTTCTTTGAATATTCCTGAAGTTGCCCGAGATAGTCCGGTGCCAGCCGATTTTTAAACAGAGGACCGCTGAAAGCCTGGGCATAGCCTACGACGGGAATGATGGACTCGGCAGAAACAGGGTCATATGATATCCAGTTTTTAACATGTTCTTCCGACCGGAAGAGGTTCATACGGCTTCAGGCTATCCCCCAGGGGGTTTCTCCACTCAAAACCTTGGCCAGAGGAATATTGATGTGTCCTACGGTTGTCTCAGGATTTACCTCCAGGACATCCTCATTGCGCATACGTATTAGAATAGGTTCTCCACAATCAAGACAGCGGGAGTCGATGCGAACCTCGTTATCGGGAAAGAGCCAGCGCACGGCCAGCGCTTCGAGTCCTCATTGGCCGTACCATTTTTGTTCTCCCTCTACACTGACCAGGTATGGTGTCGGCACATTCGAAAACGGTGCCCAGGATTCCACATAATCTGTGTCTTTGACGAACCAGCAGGCCAGAGACGCTTCAGCTGCTTTATGTTGTGCCAGTCGCCCTTCCTCCGGCAGAACGCCAAGAGTTGCAGCAAGTTCTGTGTAATGCGGTGCCCGTCCAGTTCTTATGAAGTGCTTGATAACTGCGGTATACGATCGTTGTATTAACTGGTTCTCATCCATATCATGTCCTCCATTTGAGTGCTGTTGATAAGTTGTAGGTGAGCTACCTCGCTAGCAGTGGCACAACCCTATCGTATGGTTTCGGCACCAAGAAATTACCTGCCCTTTTCCTTGGGTGAAATATTCAGAAGTCCAGGAAAAAGATTGTCTGGGTCGTAGACGGCCTTGATCGATCTCAGCCTCTGCAGGTTTTCTCCATACGCGCCAAGCAGCATTTCCTCCCTGTTCTCGATATAGCCGGGGAAGTTGAGGTAATTACCTCCCGACGAGAAGGGCTGAAGCGCCGTATGCAGGTTGCGAGCCCAGCTGATATTAGCGTCTGAATCGGCCTTTTCGCTCCAGTTTGCCTCAATGCCGATCATGAAGGGATACCGTCGATTATAGAAAGCGGTCGAATCCTGCGGTACACGAGCAGAGGCACCGCCAAGAAACCAGACATCGATAGACGATTCGGCAGATGGTCGATTGCTGGTGTATTCCTCCAAGACAGCCATGCATTCATCATCCAGTCGATCAAGATATATCGATTTCCAGTAGTAATATTTGCCATCGGGATAGTCCTCGTCAAGCAGTCGCTGTAAATCTTTCCAGCCCATGTCGGCACTCAGGTCGGCGATCGGTTCGGCAATTGTTCGCAACGGAGCGATGACCTCCTGGGCAAGTTCCAGCGAACCGGAATAGCAGCCGAGCAGGATCACCACCGGTTTCCCCCGATACCTTTCCGGAACCTCCGGCAGAGGGGGACCGCTCCGGTAGACGCCGAGCACCATCAGTTCATCGGGGGCATCGGCCATATAATTTCGGCAGGTTGTCATGGCCTCCCGGGCATTTTCTATCGCATATATCG
>JBARUR010000335.1:0-2935 GCA_049645845.1 Desulforhopalus sp.
GGACGCTACTCGTTTTCAGTACCCGAAATAGTGGCCAACGGCGAACTACGGCCATTACGTGATCCAGCAGATGAAACGTAGGTAAAAAGCTTATGTATCTTTTTCGTTCCGTTGCACCCCAAACCCCGTTATCTTCTGAGAATATTTTTCTTGATTTGTCTGCTAGTGATTACTAAGTTAGTGTAACATTGTTATAGTGTGATAGCTTTTTAATAATAGGAGGGAAAATATGCCAACGGTACGAATCGACGATGAAGTCTACTCGTGGCTTCAAAATTTGGCGCAGCCATTTGAAGATACACCTAATTCAGTGTTAAGAAGAATAGCCAAACTTGAGGATAAGACACAAACAAACAACAAAAAAAATGCTGTGACTATTAGGACAATAAAAGGGGATAGAAAGACTCCACAGTATGCGTTCAGAGTTCCTATACTAGGAATCCTAAAAAAGATGGGAGGTCGAGGAAATCGTCAGCTCGTTCTTAAGGAATTGGAAAAAATAATGGAAAAAAAACTCACTGACTATGACAAGACTGACATAAGCTCAGGATCTGTAAGATGGCAGAAAAGTGCTGAATGGGAGGTAAGAGTCATGCGTGAACAAAAACTTCTCAAACAAGTTTCAGAAACGCCAAGGGGCGTCTGGGCCTTGACCGAAGAGGGGTACAATCTAATCGACAAACAAGATTAATTAAGATCATGGGTTATGCAATAGAAAGGAGAAGATAATGATATCAAGAGCTGACCTACAAGATTACGTTTATGAGGCGCTTAAAAATTTAGGTGGAAGTGGTAACATAGTAGATGTGGCAAAGCATATATGGGAAAATCATAGAAATGAACTCGAAAAATCAGGAGACCTCTTTTATACATGGCAATATGATATGAGGTGGGCGGCAACTAAACTTAGGCAAAGCCAAAAAATTCTCCCAGCGGAAGTTTCTCAAAAAGGTGAGTGGATAATTAAATAGATGTATTTCAATAGATTATAGGTGCTAATATGCAAGTTATTACTTGGAGAGATATTCTTGATCTTGAAAAATGCGAGAACTTATACCCGATGCACCACAAACCAAATCCAACCGAAAATTATTCAATATTTTTCATATCTGACGAATCACAATATGAAGACATACTTCATAATACGAAAACAATTGATTACGAAGGAACAGAAAAGGCGAATTGGATAAATGAAAAATTTTTAAAAATAGCAAATTCCTCAGAAAAAGAAACTATTAAAGTTTACTGCAAACAATCTACGAATAACTGGCATTTAAAAGGTTTCTATATTTTACAGGAAGCATCAATAGATCAATCTGGTAAATATCGTTTTTGGCTTGAACCTAAATAAAATTTTCATAACCACACGATATTGATTAAAATTTTCGCCAACCACCGACTGCACACGGAACCCGCAAACAGCGGGTCCGGTGTGCCTAAACGTTAGGTATTTGGGTAACTCCAACGTTCGCGCCGGAATATTGGGGTTACCTCCCTTGGAGATCAACATGGAAATGCTATTGACTGTCTTATCTCTATTAATCGGTAGTGTTTACATCCCTGTAGTAATTTCTAATTATAATGAATTTAAGCGTCTTAAATCTAATGCATATAACTTGTTAAATCTCATGAATAGTCCGGTTCCGCACAGGGAATGCAATTACGAGTGTAATAGAAGGCTTAATGCAAGAAATATAGATAGTTTGCATGAATTAATTAGAATACAAACACAGCTGTACCAAATCAATCAGCGAGAACTGGCCGACACTGTTTCGGCTGCTAGTTCTCAGCTAGGACCCCTTGTCAATTTGACTATTGAAGATAATGAAAAATTTCATGTTACAGAAAAGCAATTTAAATCAAAGATAAAAAATGCTAAGCCAGCTTTAATTCCCATATTCTTCAACAAGAAACATATCTAGAATCTCTTCCTCTGGTCAATCATGACAAGGGAGGTTTTTTCCTGCTTTTCACCTTTTCACCGGCGGATCGTCAAGATCCTGCAGCCTGCCGGAGATTGACTACCTCCCGTTTCTGCGCACGCTTGCTGCTGCTACCCTGCCTCGCTCCTGATTTGCGCGTCTTCGTCGCTCATTAGACAAAATAATCTAATCCGCCCTCGGCTCAACGCGACAGCACGCCCTTTTCCCCACTCTTTACAGATTTTTTATTGGTAATATTTATTTTATATAGTATTATTTAAAATAAAACGTATCATTTATTTTAAATGTCGGAGGATAATTAATGAAAAGAACAAGATGGCCGTATAGGAAAAATAGTTTAGGAAAAATTATTAAGAATATTCTTGCCAAACAAGATATTCCAAATGGTTGCATTATCCGTATTGAACGTGATGGCCGACAAATCCGATCAGATAAAGTGTATAAGTGGGCCTTATTTGCGAGGCTAGACGATAAGGAGACGGTATTTGCTTTGATTAGTAAAATTAAAATAAAAATAAAAGCATTGGAAGAAGACGGAGACGTAAAGATACAATTACTGGACCCTGATGGTCTGCCTATATCTGCTAATACGCATCTAGGAACAATAAGAGAAATGGAGGCTGTCCCGACCATAGAAGAAGAGTCAGTTAGAAAAATTTACGAGTCGGTACGAGCTGAAATTAAAGATAAACAGGTCAAGTATGATATGGACGATATTCTTGACACCTATATAGGAGCTTTGATTGATCGCTACACTATAAACGAAGTTGAAAAGGCTCTTTATAGAGCAAAAGAAAATTACGATTTTTGAGCCTATGGCATAAGCAATCATAGGTTATGTACAAACTGTGGACAATGCCATTAGACAAAATAATGTATTTTGTCTAATCTTGGAAATCGTTTAACCCCAAAAAGACCAGTCCATATATCTCGGGGAGATGGCTGGAAAAATTTACTGCTCGTCACCGCTTCTTTCGGTTATGATGCATTGG
>JBARUR010000336.1:0-3421 GCA_049645845.1 Desulforhopalus sp.
TCCCAGAGGAAAGAGAAAGGCCATATCCATCCGTCTTTGTAGTAAAAAATACGCTAAACAATTTTGCTTCATTTTCTTTTGAGACTCCTGGACCGGAATCAGACACTTCAAACATACAAAAGTTCGCTCTCCGTCTTGATCGTAATATAACAGATTGGCCTTTTTCTGAAAAATCGATGGCATTGTCAACCAAAGAGTCGATGACCCTGGGGATAGATTCAGCCATGACCATGGATGGGCAACCTCCATCTTGCAAATCGACGACGACCTTTACTCCTTTGGCTGCAGCATTTTTATTATATTCCGGGAGTCTCTGCTCAAGCAGCTCGTTGAGGTCAGGAGGCAAAGTCATGTTACCCTGATCACCCAATGGGGTACTGAATTTAGCCAAAGCCTCAAGAAGTCTTTTCAGACGATCTATTTCAGATACCATATCGTCCTTTGTCGACGCACTTTCACTGATACTTGCCTGCTGCTGTATCTTCTCGATGTGCGTGACGATATTTTGTACTTCTAAACTAACGGCAGAGGCAGCTTTCCCAAGAGCGGCGGCCCTCTCATTTTTAAACAACATAATCTGATGTTTCCGTTCCTTGTCGGATAACCAGCCGATGAGTAGAGCCACTAAAAAGTACAGACTGATTTGGGTAAAAATGATCAAGTGGTCGCTGGCTTCATGACTCCTAAACGCCATGGGAAGGCCATACAATAGGCTTATAATGGCTGCCAGAAAGAATCCTGGTCGTAAACCGAACCAAAAACTGGTGAGAATAAGTGGTATGAAGAACAATTGCTGATGCAGTATATGAAATCCCGGATCGGAACCATGATATAAAATATGTACTACCGAAATGGATCCAATCAGTAAGGCAATTGTTACTGATTTTAAGATCATCCTCTCTCCTTCTCTTGAAATTGACTGTTATCTTTAAAAATAAACTCAAACTTCAAGCGAATATTTGTCAATAAGTCTTTAATGTATTGATTACCTTAATCATTCCATGATGAATAACAACGATTTCCTTGGCAGTACGGAGAACCTGAGGCTTAATGGTATTGATTGTACATTTCTTAGATACTATGGCGATAATTACTAAATTTGATGTCCAGAATCTGGACGATGGATCAACTGATTATTTTCTCCCTTTTAAGCATTAATAGTTTTTTCTTATATAAAAGTAGCTAGTTATCGTTATCGAGCCTTTTTTTGTCAATACTGGTCTGGTATCTGCAATCCACTGTCTAAAGGAAAATGTTTAAAGATTAAACAGGTACATCAAAAATTTGGTGTTAACCAGGATGCAGTTCAAAAAAAACAAGGAGAAATCAATGAATTTGAAAAATACGATATTAAGGAAGATGACGATAGTAATGTTGGGCGGTGTTTTGTTCTCTCCATTTGTCTCTAATGCAAATGATGTGGCAGACCATGAAAGTCAGGCTCATGGAAATGCAGGTACCGGGAATCATATGGTTACTTCCGACCAATTTAATAACGATCTTGATATGACCGATATTGTCATGGACGATGACCATATGACTGGAAATTCTCTTCATAATAACGGAAGCAGAAATTCAAGAACAAATGGCAGCCGGACATGGGACGATCATCATGAAGACAACCACGGGAATTTCACAGCTCCGACCCGTGGGTCCTCTAGTCGCGATGGTCGATCAAATGGAAGTGCAAACTATCACTCCAGCGGCGGCGGAATGGGTGGCATGCACTGATTCTTTTCTCTCGGTCGCCACTCTTTCGTTTGCGGGAGAATTGTGGTTGGTTTTGAGCAGAGCAATTAATCAAAAATTTTCATTCAGGTTTAATTGTGAATGAGTTACGGAAAAAGGAAAAAATGAAAACTATCACAAAAGTACTCTTACTGTTGTTTTTGATGGCGGCAATCGGTGCTTGCAGTCAACAGCCCTATAACAATCATCATAGCACCATGTGGAATAACCAGGATCACGAATTTTCGAATCACGAATTATCAAATGGCGGAGGTCGGGGCGGAATGCACTGATCCATTTAACAAGGACTAAACTCCCACCGAACCAGAAGTCGGTGGGTTGAAATCGTTGACTGAAAATTCAGCAACTCCGGCATCAGCCGGTTATTTTATTCAATGTCAAAACAATCGTTGGGGTCTTTTTTAAAATGAACCAGATATCTTTTGGCATTTTTTTCGTCAACTCACCGGAAGTGACACAGAAATACCCTCTCGTCCCAAAATGTCGCCCCCAGTATCTCTTATTTATAAATAAAGCGGAGCGTAGCATCGCAAAGACGCTATAGTAAACGATGAGAAAAATTGGCAGATATCTTATACGGGAAAGACTTAGCCGTGGCGGTATGGGGGTGGTCTATAAAGCCCTGGCACCGATAACCAACAGGGTCGTTGCTCTTAAAATTCTGTTACCACGTGATAAGCTTTTTGTCGATCTTGTCGGGGAGGACAAACTGCGAGAAATATTTATAGAAGAAGCACGCATCATGAGAAAAATCGACCATGAGCATGTTGCCAAGATTGTAGATTGCGATGGCAGTGCTGAAGTGCCGTTTATCGTTCTTGAATATTTTGCTCGTTCTCTAGGGGCACTCATTAAAGATTCCACCAGACTCAAAATTTCCAGGGCCATCAGCATCAACATGGCCTATCACTATATCCATCAGACTTTGCGTGGTCTTGAAAGATTGCATTTCGCGGGCATTGTCCACCGGGACATCAAACCCCATAACTTGATGATCACCAACGATGACCAAATCAAAATAATTGATTTCGGTCTCTGCAAGGAACGAGGAGAAGACAAGATGGTCATACCCGGCATGCAGGTTGGTTCACCTTACTACACCGCTCCGGAACAGGAACGAAATCCTCAAAACGCTGATGAGCGTTCCGATCTCTTCAGTGTCGGTGTCATTGCATATCGGCTCCTTACAGGCCGGCTGGTTAATCACCGGGACCAATCCGTTTCAGCTCCCAGTACGTTCAATATTAATCTGACTGGCGATTGGGACGATTTTTTGCTCAAAAGCGTAGAGGTAAAGGGAGAACACCGCTTTCAATCAGCATATGAAATGCGACTGCACCTTGACGAAATTTATGCAGGCTGGGTCAGACAATCTAAATAGGCCAGCATCTTTGCCGCTGATTGCAAGGCAGAACGTCAGCTGGAGAACAGGACATTGCGAATCAGTCCTAAGTTTCTTCGGCCCAAACAAGTGCAGGATCTTTTAGGCAATATTGCCAACACCAATATACAATTTCCCTCTCTATACCAAACAAAAGGTGTCTACTGTATCCAGGAAATATTATTTCCTCAAAAAACCTAACAACAAAAAAGCAATTTCAGATTTGAGCTTGTCCATGAACATCTCATTATGGTGGAACTTCATGTAGATCAAAGGTGTCTACTGTTAACC
>JBARUR010000337.1:0-4725 GCA_049645845.1 Desulforhopalus sp.
ATCCTGAAAACTTTCAGAGCTGGGTTCGTCTCGGTCATCTCTATTATGATACCGATCAACCTGAAAAGGCGATAGCGGCCTATAATAAATCCCTTGAACTGCATTCGGGTGATGCCAACCTGCTTACGGACCTTGGGGTCATGTACCGCAGGACAGAGCAACCTGAAAAGGCGATAGAATTGTTTAACAGGGCAATTGAGAAGGAACCCAGTCATCAACCATCCAGGTTCAATAAGGGTATTGTACTGATGTATGACCTCAATGACCCCGCAGGAGCAATTGAGGCCTGGGAAGAACTGCTTAAAATCAATCCCGATGCTCAATCGGCAGACGGACAACCAATCCGTGCATTTGTCGATCAAATCAAGGCGGATCTGGCCGAACAAAAATAACCCTTCGATCCTCCACTAAAGGAGAAGTTATTATGAAGTTTGAAACTCTTGCTCTGCATGCAGGCCAGCAGGTCGACCAGGATACCCTGTCCAGGGGTGTCCCCATTTACCGGACCGCGGCTTACATGTTCAAAAACACCGAACATGCGGCTAATCTCTTTGCCTTAAAAGAATTAGGTAATATTTACACCCGAATCGGCAACCCGACCCAGGACGTTCTTGAACAACGCATGGCCCAGCTGGAAGGCGGCGCAGCCTCATTGGCACTGGCCTCCGGCACATCGGCTATTTTTTATACTATCATCAATATCTGCAGCCAGGGGGATGAGGTGGTTGCCGCCAATAACCTGTACGGCGGAACCTACGTTCAATTTAATACCATCCTGCCACAGCTCGGAATCAAGGTGCGGATGGTCGATCCTGCACAACCCGAGAATTTTAAAGCAGCCATCAACGAAAAAACCAGGGCAATTTATTGCGAAACCCTCGGCAATCCTTCGTTGAATATGACCGATCTCGAGGCTCTCGCCAAAATTGCCGGCGAATATAACCTGCCGCTTATAGTCGATTCCACCTTTACCCCGCCATGTATACTGCGGCCCATTGATTATGGTGCCAATATCGTGCTGCATTCGCTGACAAAGTGGATCGGCGGCCATGGAACCGGTATCGGAGGTATCGTAATAGATGCAGCCAATTTCAACTGGAAGGACCCGAAATTCAAACTCTTCAACGAGCCCGATGCATCCTACCACGGCCTGCGCTACGCCCACGATCTGGGGGAGCTTAACCCGGTGGCCTTTGCGCTTCGCATGCGGCTGGTGCCTCTCAGAAACCTTGGTGCCAGCATTAGCCCGGATAACTGCTGGTCCTTTTTACAAGGCATAGAGACTCTCAGTTTAAGAATGGAGCGCCACTGTACAAACGGTCTGCAAATTGCCGAATATTTGAGCAAACATGGCGGAGTTGACTGGGTGCAATATCCCGGTTTGCCAGGCTCTCCCGACCATGATGCAGCGGTCAAATACCTGCACAACGGCTTTGGTGGAATGGTTGGTTTCAGCATTAAGGGCGGTCTTAAGGCCGGCACGAAATTTATTGATAGCCTGAAGCTGGTCTCCCATCTTGCAAATGTGGGGGATGCCAAGTCTCTTGCCATCCATCCGGCATCGACAACCCATTCACAGCTTTCTCCCGAGCAGCTGCAGGAATGCCATATTGGTGAAGGACTAATCCGTCTGTCTATCGGCATCGAACATATCGATGACATCATAGCAGATCTGGATCAGGCGCTGGCGGCAGCGGCATCCTAGATTTTTTTTGACTAGAACTATGCAAGATGCTTGAAACTACAGCCACTAAGGATACTTCTAAGGATGCTTTAGACTCCTCACTTTCCAGCGTAGGAGTCGTTGAGAAGAAGTACTTTACCTTCGCCCACCCGCCGGAAAAACTGGTTCTGGAGAGTGGCGCCAAGCTGGGGCCGGTGACTATTGCCTATGAAACATATGGCAAGCTCAATGAACAGAAAAGCAACTGTATCCTAATCGCCCACGCTTTTTCCGGGGATTCCCATGCTGCCGGTCACTACGCAACAGACAAGGAAGGCGAGAAACCGGGCTGGTGGGACTTTTTAGTCGGTCCCGGCAAAGGAATAGATACTAATCGTTTTTTCGTCGTCTGCGCCAACATCTTAGGGAGCTGCATGGGCTCGACGGGGCCGGGTTCCATCAATCCGGAAACAGACACCCCCTATGCTCTCGATTTTCCAATGATGACCATAGGCGACATGGTAACAACCCAAAAAGCCCTGATCGACCATCTCGGCATCAGCCGCCTCCTTGCAGTCATTGGCGGATCCGTTGGCGGAATGCAGGTCCTTGAATGGTGCGTCCGTTTTCCGGAAATGGTTCGGGCGGCAGTTCCTATTGCCACGACCATGCGGCATTCCGCGCTGGCGATTGCCTTTAATGAGATTGCCAGGCAGTCTATCATGGCCGATCCCAACTGGAAAAAGGGCAATTATTATGGTGGACCAAAACCTGATATGGGCCTTGCTGTAGCCCGGATGGTCGGCCATGTCACCTATCTCTCGGACGAGGCCATGCGCCGGAAATTCGGCAGAAAGCTGCAGGATAAAGCTAATTTCTCCTTTGGTTTTGACGGTGACTTCCAGGTGGAAAGCTATCTGCGGCATCAGGGCTCCAAGTTCGTTCATCGATTTGATGCCAATTCAGTGCTCTATATTACCAAAGCTTCCGACTATTTTGATGTGGTCGACCAGATGTGCAAACCGGAAGTTATCAAGGGAATTGACAAGAACCAAGTTAAATACCTTGTGGTTTCGTATAGTTCTGATTGGCTCTACCCGACATACCAGGCAAGGGAACTGGTTCAGGCCCTCAAGCGCTGCGGGCAGAATGTCAGTTTTTGTGAAATTGAAGCGGATTGCGGTCATGACGCATTTCTGATCCCGGACCAACGGTTCACCTCACTGATCGGGGGGTTTCTCAATGGTATCTCCTGAATCGGAAAACATCCGTTTTGATCTGCAGATCATTGCCTCAATGATCGAGCCCGGCAGCCGGGTACTCGATCTCGGCTGCGGCAACGGTGATCTTCTGGCCTGGCTTGCCGCCACCAGAAACGTAATCGGCACCGGTATCGAGCGGGACAAGCGAAAGGCCGCACATTGCATCAGCCGTGGGCTCAGCGTCCTGCAGGGTGACTTAAATGAAGAAGTCGACGATTATCCCGACTGCAGTTTCGACTATGTCATCCTCAGCCAGACACTGCAACAGGTATTCGAACCGGCCCGGTTACTCTATTCGCTGGCCAGAATCGGCAGGAAGGTAATCGTCAGTTTCCCGAACTTCAGCCATTATTCAATCCGATTGCAGCTTTTATATAAAGGGGTTGCCCCTAAAAACGACCAGCTGCCCTATTCATGGTACGACTCACCAAACATTCGGGTCATCACCTTGAAAGATTTCAGGAAATTCTCCCGTGATGTTGGTTATAATATTCTAAAGGAAATTACCATCAGCACCAATCCGGCCAGCAGCGAAGGATCTATCATCCGCTATTTTGCCGATATTCGAGCGACTTATGGAATTTTCATTATCGCAAAGATCAGAAACTCTTAACAATTCAACTCATTAAGACCATGTCAGAGAAAACACTTTCATTGATGAATACAACATCGGTTTCAGCACTTTGTGACCACATCGAAATCAGCAATTGCAGTCAGCATGATAAGGTCCCCAAGGTCGTCAAAGAGCTGTTATCTTCGTGGAACAGTAAAGAGTGTTATGAGCATATCAGTCCGGTATCCATTCCTTCTCAGGAAAAAATAATCGAAATTGTTGAACAGGCCAGACAGATTCTCTTTCCAGGATACTTTTCCCAGACCAAGCTGCATGCATCCAACCTTGAATATTATATCGGCAAGAAGACTACCGATCTCTATGACAAGGTGTCTGAGCAAATTACCATGGCCATCCGTCATGACTGTCGGAGAAATGAGCTCCCCTGCACGCATTGCGAGGAGCTAAGCCACAAAATTGCCCTCTCTTTTATCGAGTCATTACCGAAAGTTGCCGCTATTCTGGCCACAGATATCCGGGCTGCTTTAAGAGGAGACCCGGCAACCAAAAGCCCCGATGAAGTTATCTTCTGTTATCCTGGACTATTAGCGACATTTATCTTTCGACTGGCCCATGAGTTATATCTGCTCAAGGTGCCGATTATTCCACGCATTATGACCGAATACGCTCATAGCCAGACCGGCATTGATATACATCCCGGCGCAACAATCGGTTCGAGTTTTTTCATCGATCACGGAACGGGTGTGGTCATTGGTGAAACCACTATCATCGGCGATAATGTTCGTATTTATCAGGGGGTTACCCTGGGAGCACTGTCCCTACCCCGAAACGCGGGCGAAAAGATGCGCGACAAAAAACGTCATCCAACCATAGAAGACAATGTTATTATTTATGCCAACACTACCATACTTGGAGGAGAAACAATTATCGGCGAAGGATCGATTATCGGCGGTAATATCTGGCTGACCGAAAGTGTGGCCACCGGCACAAAGGTGCTGTTGAAGCGGCCGGAGCTTATTTACTCCAACTCACATTGAACTTCTTTCTTCTTTTAACCAAGAGGTCACCATTATGGCAAAAACTATACTTGAAAGCATCGGCAACACCCCGCTTCTTACCCTTGATAATTTCTCGGCCGGTACCGGGGTTGTTATGCTTGGCAAGCAGGAATCGCGCAATCCCATGGGCAGCGTAAAATGCCGCATCGCCGTGTCAATGATCGAGGC
>JBARUR010000338.1:0-2485 GCA_049645845.1 Desulforhopalus sp.
CTGGGTGTGTTGGGTCAAATCGCGGTTGGAGCATAACAATGCGCAGCTACCGACAAATTTATGGCTGTATGATTTCGGTTCAAGGGCAACAGATCCGGGGACGCTCTTAACATTTTAACCTAGAGCAAGAACGCATCGGACCAAGTCAACATGCTGGCCCTACTGTACCACTGTTGATATATTAGCAATTGCAGTATGCTAAAATTGTTTTTGCATAGTGCAGTAAGTAAAAGTCATACTTTTTAAGTAATAGGAAAAAAAATTGGCAAACATTCGATCAAAAGGGACTCTGACTAAATGGATTGATGACAAAGGTTTTGGGTTCCTTACACCAGAAAAAGGAAAGAAAGAGGTCTTTGTCCATATTTCCGCTTTTGACAAAAATATCCCTAGGAGGCCCATAGTTGGTGATACCCTTTTTTATCATGTTAAAATGGATAACAATGGGAAATCAAAAGCTTATGATGCGGTAATAGAAGGTGTGGCACCAATTGGCAAAAAGGTCTCTTCCCGACCGAAAAAGCATTACAAGGATCATCAAGCAAAAAATAGTTGGGGAATTTTCGTTCTTTGCATTGCTTTATTGATAGGTGCTGGTGGCTCCATCTTCAATCATTTTAAATCAAATAATGTTCAAAGGGTTTCAACAGGTTCACTGGATTATAGCACCTCCAACTCTTCACGATACACTTGCGAAGGCAAGACCCATTGCAATCAGATGACATCCTGTGAAGAAGCAACGTTCTATCAGCAAAACTGCCCAGGAACTAAGATGGATGGTGATGGAGATGGGGTACCCTGTGAAAGTCAGTGGTGTAACTGATGCATTCACAATGTTTATAGGGAGAATTAGGGTTCGACTACCGGAATATTTATTACCGGTAGAGGAGGCCTGTCATTAAGAATTAAATAGATGAGCAGAGTTAAGAAGATTGTCACCTGTAGTGAGAGTAGAAAGAATGTTGTAACGATCTGGTTAGAGAGGTTTTGTTTTTTTAAAACAACCAGATAGCTCTTTTCATGGTTTTTGATAAATATATCTTTATCGGTTTTGGTTGGTGCATGGAGGCCGAACGAGTCATCATGTGTCTTGAACGGTAGGGATACACCATATTTTTGGAAAATCATCTGACCGACATAACTTCTTTCCTTTTCTGTTTTTCCTGAGCTAAGTAGTTTGGCTACTTCAGGGTCAATTTTTTTTTCTGTATATTCCAGTAATGAATTGAGAGCTGAATGGTTGTTGAAAAATCCGTAAACCAGTATCGCATTGTTAAAGAAAAATATTCCGATAAATACAAGAGAGTAGAGTCTTCTTCCGTTAGCTTGAAGGGTCCAGAAGCTCACTGGCAAAAAAATAGACAATAGGGTTAGTGTCGAAAATATTACCATGGGTAAGATGAAAATATCTCTGGCGAAAATGAAACCTAAAACTATGGAGATCCACAAAAATATTGTAATTGAGGGTATGTATTTCAAATTGATTACCTTTTGATAAATTTTTTGGCTTTCTCTTCATCATATCATATCATACTAAATAGCGATAATGTCAGTACGTCCGCATCCTAAAAAAGGCGAAGGCTGGTGGATCATCGATTACTATCCGGCAGGCAGAAAGGGAAAGAGGGTGATGTTTCCTTTCCAGGGAAAGAAAGGCGAGGCTCTGGCCCTGGAACAGGAACTGCGTCGATCACCAGGGGAGATCGGCACGGTTGTCTCGCCCCTGGTCAAGGATCTGATCCCGGCCTGGCTGGATTATTATCAAAACGAGGTCGCTTCCAGCACATATGAAGATGCGAGGGTCTGCCTTCGCCACTGGTTGCCACACTTTGGTAATTTCCGTCCGGCAAATGTTTCAAGGGCAGCTATCAATAACTATAAAGCTGTCCGTCTGCAGGAAGTTACCAATGCCAAGGCGATTGACCGAGGCGAAGAGCCCAAATACACCAGCAAACGTACGATCAACAAAGAGCTCTCATATCTTTCGTCATGTCTCAAGTGGGCGGCAGCAAATGGACATTGTGTTGATCTAACCTTCCAGATAAAAGGATTCCCCGCCAAACAGACACGAGCCAAGGTGCCGGTGGTTTTGACTCCGAGGCAAATTTCCAAGATGTATGATGTTATCGAGCCTGAATACAAGCTGCTCTTTTTACTTATGGCCGATATGGGATTACGACGAGAGGAAGCGCTGAGTGCCAAGGCCGAGGACGTGGATGAATACCATGAAACGATGTCGGTAGTCGGCAAAGGGAATAAAGAGAGAATACTCCCTTGGGCCTCAGATCGTTTTGTAGACGAATTAAAAAAGGTGTTGGATAAAAGGCCAGCAGGACATCTGACCATCAATCCCAAAACCGGAGAAAGGTTCGTGCAGATCCGCAAGGCACTGAACCGGGCAGCACAAAATGCCGGACTTAACCGGGATGTTAATCCTCACCTGCTACGCCACAGTTGTCTGACCAATCTTGCCAAAAAGGGAATG
>JBARUR010000339.1:0-22428 GCA_049645845.1 Desulforhopalus sp.
ACGTCATGCGTGGCGGTCTCAAAGGAAAGGCAAGAGACAGCAATGGACGGCTCAGGAGAACAACGACCCGGCCGGTCAAAGCGCTTGATCGAAATATCAAACTGAACCAGGCTCTCTGGTTGTTAACCGAAAAAATGGCTGAGCTGAAACAGGCCGAAACTGACCTGTCAGTTTTACCTGCTTGATCTGCTTTTTACTAACGATAGCCGTCTCCTTAGGGGGACGGCTTTTTTATTGTATACTGTAAAGATACGAGTTACAGTTAAACATGATAAAAAGCTTTCAACATAAAGGGCTGGAAAAATTTTACACAACCGGTAGTAAGGCTGGTATTCAGGCTAAACATGCGCCAAAGTTGAGAAGAATACTTGGTGTGTTAGACATCGCGACAAAAGCGGAAGATGTTGGCTTGCCGGGATTCAGGTTGCACCCTTTAACGGGAAAGCAAAAAGGATTTTTCTCAGTATGGGTCAACGGCAATTGGCGTGTTATTTTCCGATTTGTCGGTGATGATGTCGAGCTGGTGGATTATTTAGTGCCTTACTACAGATAGCCTCTCAATAGAAACAAAAAGGGAACATACTACTAACATTAATATTTTGAATACAATGCCAAGGTACTTATCCCCCTCAAGGGAGGGACTGAACTAAGTACCCCTCAAGGGTTACTAAACAGAGTCCTGGCTTATTTTCCATTTACCAGGGTTGGATTACCATTAAGAGGAAAGATATGAGTGCAATGTATAATCCTCCCCATCCCGGGGAAATCATAAAAGAAGATGTCCTGGAAGCAGAAGGTATAAGCGTCACTGAGGCGTCCCGGCAACTTGGAGTTTCCCGCGTCACCTTGTCCAGGCTGTTAAACGGCAAAAGTGGTATTTCCGTGGATATGGCATTGCGCCTCTCCCAGTGGCTTGGCACAACCCCTGAACTCTGGCTGCGCATGCAGGATTCCTGTGACCTCTGGCAGGCCGGTAAAACAAAGCGCCCTGATGTGAAGCCTCTGCAGAGCAGTGGAACTGCATCTTTGCCATCTTAGTGGCCTCCTTCAGGTTTGTAACGATAGCCGTCTCCTGCGGGGGACGGCTTTTTTGTTGCCCTAGTATTGAAAATTTAGAACAATATGATATTATATCATTTAGTCTAATATAAAATAAAACAATATAATCTTATATGGTATGGCTGTATGGGCATCGTATTAATTGGTGGAGAGAAGGGCGGAACAGGCAAGACCACCCTGGCAACTAACATGGCAGCCATGTTAGCCATGCAGGGCAAAGATGTCTTGCTACTTGATACGGACCGTCAGGGCACGGCATCGTTCTGGGCAACGGTTCGGGAAGAAACTGAGATCGAACCCCGAATCGCCTGCGTGCAGAAATTCGGCAAGGGACTGGCCTCACAGGTACGCGATCTGGCTGAGCGCTATGATGAAATCGTCATAGATGCAGGAGGAAGGGACTCCATGGAGCTGCGCTATGCCCTTGGTGTCTGTGACCGGGCCTATATCCCGGTACAACCCTTTCAATTTGATATTTGGACGATCAGACAAATGGACGATTTGGTAGAAATCGCCCAGGGACTAAATGAAAAACTCCGGGCCTTCATTGTTTTGAACAGGGTATCCACAAATCCAGTCGTTCGTGAGGATAAGGAGACCCTGGCATTTTTCAGAGAAGAAGGCTTTCAACACCTGGGCCTGGTGAACTCGGTAATCCGTGACCGTATTGCATTTCGCAAGTCAGCCCGGGATGGATTGTCCGTGATCGAGTGGAAGCAGGATAAAAAGGCGAGTGAGGAAATGAACCAATTTTTTAAAGAGGTGTATGGTGGCAGATAAAAAGAAAACTCCACTCCGTTCAACGCCGGCAATAAAAAAAGACGCCGATCTCGATAAGTTTGCCGCCGGTGCTGGTGGATACAGCTCAAAAAAGGAAGAAGTTTATCCCTGGGAGGAATCTCATATTAGAGACGATGTAATGAAAAGTCTACCACTTAGGCTCTCGGAACCACTCTATCTGAAACTAAAATACATTGCCGCTCATACCCCGTATAGTATGAATTCCTTTATCCTGGAACGGATTACCGAGGAGATTGAAGAGGAAATTTCCAAGATAACGAGGTAGGAATGATGGTTGGGGTCGCATGGATGCAGTGGAACTTGTGAATTGACAGAGAAACCCACAGGAAAAGCATGTGTTTTGTGAAATTTATTCAATTATGCTCAACTTTGATTTGACAATATTACCAATAAAACATAGGCTGACTATGTGTTATTCTGAATATTATCAAGTTGAGTGCATATGAAACACGAAATGTTTTTCCGCAAACATCCGGTGTTCACAGGCGAAGAATTCAACGATCATCTCTCAGTTCTGGGGAAAACAGGCCCCAGAACCCGAGAATCCCTGCTGAATTACCATAGGAAAACCGGACACGTCATTCTCATTCGCCGGGGATTGTATGCGGTTGTCCCAACAGGAGCCGATCCGGATTCGTATTCGGTTGATCCTTTTCTTATTGCTGCCAAACTCACAGCGGATGGTGTACTGTCATACCATACAGCTTTAGAAGCACACGGTTACGCCTACTCCATACGTGAGCATCTTACCTATTCAGCGGCCCGCCCTGTTTCCCCTGTTACGTTTCGCTCCCATGTTTTCCGTGGTGTCAAGTTTCCCCGGGCACTTTGCCGTGCGGGAAAAGTAGATTTCGGCGTTATCACTGTTGACCAAGCCGGTCTGGAAGTTCGGGTCACTTCACTTGAGCGGACTTTGGTGGATGTTTTGGATCGGCCTGATCTTTCAGGAAGTTGGGAAGAAATATGGCGTTCCCTGGAAGCGATCGAATTCTTCGATCTCGATAAAGTTGTCGAATATGCCCTTCTGCTCGGCAACGCGACAACAATCGCAAAGGTTGGCTTCTATCTGGAACAGCATCGCGAATCGTTGATGGCTGAAGAGATCCATCTAAAACCTCTTCATGATCATCGCCCCAGGCAACCACATTACATGGACAGTTCCAACAGAAAATCAGGGAAGCTTGTCGCGGATTGGAATCTTGTGGTCCCTGTTGATTTATTCAAGCGGACTTGGGGAGAAGTTCTATGAAAATTTCTCAAGAAAAGCTGACAGCTCAAGCTGAAGCGACAGGATTCAGACCGGACGTGCTTGAAAAGGTTGCCCACCTCTTGGGCTTGCTCGAAGCTCTTGGCAGCCACCCTTTTTTAAAAGGCAAGCTGGCTCTCAAAGGTGGAACAGCTCTGAACCTGTTTATATTTAATGTCCCTCGGCTTTCCGTTGATATCGACCTGAACTACGTGGGGGTAGAGGACCGTGAAATCATGCTTGCCGAACGGCCGAAAATCGAGCAGGCAGTTCAGGCTGTATTTGCAAGGGAAGGATTTACTGTCAGGCGCATGCCGGAAGAACACGCTGGCGGAAAATGGTCCCTGCGTTACCAGAGTGCTGCCGGCCAGGGCGGCAATCTTGAAATGGACCTCAACTTCATGTACCGGGTTCCATTGTGGCCTGTTACGTTATCCGATTCTTATCCGGTTGGTACCTGGCAGGCTACACAAATACCTGTAATTGATATCCATGAATTAGCGGCGGGAAAACTGGCAGCGTTGCTTGCGCGCAGACAGGCAAGGGATCTTTTTGACAGCCATACCCTTTTGCATATAGAAAATCTCGATCATGACCGGCTGCGTATAGCCTTTGTCGTTTACGGTGCCATGAACCGAAAGGACTGGCGAACGGTTTCCACCAAGGATGTGAATTTGGATAGTGCGGAACTTGCTCGGCAGTTGATCCCGACCCTACGTGTTAATACAGCTAAAGAACAAGAATCTATCGACAAATATGGTACACGCCTCGTGGAGGAATGCCGACAGGCCCTGTTTGTTGTGCTTCCCTTCTCGGAAAATGAGAAAGCGTTTCTTGACCTGCTGTTTGACCGCGGCGAGGTTGACTCGACTATTCTGACCTCAGACTTGGATTTACAACAACGCATTCAAAAGCAACCTCTTCTTGAGTGGAAGGCGGTCAATATTCGAAAATATAAGGGACTGTAGTCATGTAAAGATTGCCAAAGCACTATCAGAAGAAATGAAGAAAACTAAGAAACATGCTTTCAGGCCGGAAGAAATGAAAAAACGGCGTGTCAAAAGAAACGAAGAATCAATAAACAGCGTGTGAAACGAAACAAAGAAACTAAAAAACGGTTAGTTTCGTGATATTAACCTGTTGGGTATGATGCTCAAGATGTTGAGGCATTCCTTTGTTACGGTTAATTGAGAAATTGTTGACTAGGGCGCAGTTGTGGCATGATATCCCTTACAAAGGACCATTAAAGGTTAGTGGTTTAGAGGTGGCTCTAGGAGAACAGCACGAGCAAAATGAAGTATCACCACGGCGCAAAGATTATAGGAGTAGGGCAGAAATAGGTCTAGATAGATTTTGGCGGAGATAATCGAGAGTTCTCTGGAGAAATAAACGGAGCAAAACTGGCTATGAATAAAAAGCAGCTCAGTGAAAGGGATATCTGTACCAAGTTTATTACACCGGCGGTTCAACAGGCTGGTTGGAAGCAGAGTCAGTTCCGTGAAGAGGTCAAGCTCACTGATGGACGCGTGATTGTTCGTGGTAATATGGCAGCCCGGATAAAAAACCCTAAAGCAAAAAATGGACCGAAACGTGCTGATTATGTTCTCTACGCTAAGCCAAACGTCCCTATAGCTGTTATTGAAGCCAAACGGAATGTCTTTGAGGTTGGTCAAGGTATGCAACAGGCGCTTGATTATGCAGAGATGCTCGATGCCCCCATTGCCATAAGCTCGAACGGTGATGGTTTCTTACTCCATGATCGAACTGGCATAACTCAACCAATCGAACGAGAACTTACGCTAGAAGATTTTCCCACGTATGATGATCTTTGGCTGATCTATCAGCAATGGAAAGGTTTGGAGACCGCCCCCCAACAAAAACTCATTGCACAGCCATATCATATTGATGGTAGTGGAAAAGCCCCTCGCTATTACCAGCGCGTAGCTATTAACCGCACCATTGAGGCTATAGCAAAAGGCCAACAGCGTATTCTGCTCGTTATGGCCACTGGTACCGGTAAAACCTACACTGCATTTCAAATTATCTGGCGGCTTTGGAAAGCAAAGAAGAAAAAGCGCATCCTTTTCCTTGCCGATCGCAATATTCTAGTTGATCAGACTATCCAACAGGATTTCGCCCCATTTTGGGAGGTAATGCACAAAATTACCAACCGCAGTGTAAAAAGAAATTTTGAAATTTACCTCTGTCTTTATCAAGCAGTCACGGGCAAGGAGGAATGGAAGCAAATCTATCGTCAGTTTTCGGCAGATTTCTTTGACCTTATTGTCATTGATGAGTGCCACCGAGGAAGTGCTGCTGATGACTCAGCTTGGCGTGAAGTACTCGATTATTTTGCCGGTGCTACCCACCTCGGCATGACCGCTACACCAAAAGAAAAAAAGCCTGAAAAAGGGTCCAGTACAATCAAAGACCCTGAATTCAATCTTAAATATTTTGGCAACCCTATTTACACTTATTCCCTAAAACAAGGTATTGCTGACGGCTTTCTCGCCCCCTATAAAGTCATTCGTGTGGTGAGTGACGTTGATGCCCTTGGCTATACACCGGAAAAAGATAAAAAAGATAAACATGGGAATCTTGTAGAGCGGCGACAATATAACACCAAGGACTTCGATAGAGATCTTATCCTTACAAAACGAACGGAACTTGTTGCGAAGCGGGTGTGGGAATACCTTAGTGGTACCGACCCCATGTCAAAAACAATTGTGTTCTGCGATGACCAACCGCATGCAGAGCGTATGCGGCAAGAATTGGTCAAACTGATCCCAGAGGCCGCAAGCAACCGGCGATATGTTGTTCGTATGACCGGTGATGATAAAGAGGGCAAGTCACTACTTTCTTATTTTATTGACAACGATGAACCCTATCCCGTCATTGCAACAACTTCTAAACTGCTCTCTACGGGGGTCGATGCTAAAACATGCAAACTCATTGTCCTCGATCAAACTATCAACTCAATGACCCAATTCAAACAGATTGTTGGTCGGGGTACCCGTATCCGGGAAGATTACAACAAACTCTATTTCACCATCATGGACTTTAAAGGTGCCACCCGTCTTTTTCAGGATAAAGATTTTGATGGCGAGCCGGTCACCGTCTATGAACCCAATCCGGACGACCCTATCATTCCCCCAGAAGATACAGGCGGCACGAGCGATGAAGAACTTACCTATGATCCGACGACAGGAGAAGAGACCAAAGAAGTAGACGAGAAAGAAGACAAAATAGAAGGTGGGGAGGATGGAGGTGAAACCGAGGGTCGCATCCGCTATGTCATTGACGATGTGGAAGTGAATACTGCTGTTGAACGTTCACTCTATCTGGACGAAGATGGCAAGCTCATTACTGAAGAATATCGTGTCCTCCTCAAAGAGGTGATAAAAAAGACACTCAGAAGCGAATTCGCCACGCTCACCGATTTCTTACGTCGCTGGAGTGAAGCCGAACGTAAGCAAGCTATTATAGATGAGTTGAAGGAGCTGGACATTCCCATTGAAGTTCTTCGAGAAGCTGTACCTGAAGGTGCCAAGATAGACGCCTTTGATCTGATTGCCCATATTGCTTTTGATCAGCCACCACTCACACGTAAAGATCGTGCCAATAACGTAAAGAAAAGAAACTATTTTGGCAAATATGGTGAGGATGCTCGCATTGTTCTGGAGGCCCTCCTCGAAAAATACGCAGACCATGGTATATCAAACCTGGAGGACCCGAAAATCCTCGAACTGCCACCGTTCAGTGAACTTGGCACGAAGACCCATATTCGCCGTGGCATTTTTGGCGGGCCAGAGAAGTTTTCTCAGGCACTAACGGAATTGGAACAGGAGTTGTATAAAGATGCCAGTGGTTTCTGAGAAAATTATCAAATCAGATACTTTTACTGATTTTACTCAGTTTTTAGACTTTATTCTCAACTCACCGGAATATGTCTCAGTTGTTGATGTATTACGGGAACCAAGCACCAAGCGTTTCTATCGACATGATTACTGGCATTCCTTTGAGGAGTTGTTGAACCCTTTTCCTGAGGCAAGTAAAGCACTCCAAAATTTCGCTTTCAATAACTGGGACGATAAGATAGCTTTTAGCGCCCGTAACTTGAAGGCCTGTTACATTATCGACGAAGATTTTGTTAATGGTGGTAGAGCATTCGTCCTGTTTAACCTGGTAGCCAGCAACTGGAATTATCTTACTCAAATAAACAATCAAGCACAATATTGGGAACACGTGAAATTATGAACCTCAGCAGTACAATCAAATCCATCCAGGATATAATGCGAAAGGACGATGGTGTCGATGGCGACGCTCAGCGTATCGGCCAACTTACCTGGATGCTTTTTCTTAAGATATTTGATCAATGTGAAGAAACCTGGGAGGACGATGCAAAAGATAAAAGTGAGACCTATCAGTCTTCTCTCAGTGAAGAATGTCGTTGGCGCAATTGGGCCGCATACAAGGATGGAAAGCCACAGATCTCTGCTACTGATCTAATTCCGCACGTAAATAATGTTGTTTTCCCAGGGCTTAAAGAACTCAATATAGAAAACGATTCCAAAGCTAAGGTTGTCCGCGAAGTCTTTGCCGATGCCAATAACTACATGAAGTCCGGCACGCTTATGCTGGGTGTGATAGAGAAGCTTGATGAGGCCATCAATTTTCATGACATAAAATCCCGTGGTCAGCTTGGTGACATCTACGAGCAAATTCTTAACGATCTGCGTAGCGCTGGAAACGCTGGTGAATTTTATACCCCCCGAGCTGTTACTGAGTTCATGGTGCAGATGGTCGACCCAAGTCTAAAGAAACGAGAAACCGTCCTCGACCCCGCCTGCGGAACAGGCGGTTTTCTTACAGGCACGATAAATCATTTTTACAAGCAGCTGACTAAGAAATCTAGTGCCGATGATAGAAAGGCAATTGCTGAATGCATTCGTGGTATCGAAAAGAAACAACTGCCTCATCTTCTTTGTACCACCAATATGCTTCTCCATGGGATTGAAGTGCCTAGCATGATTGAGCACACCAACACCCTGGCTAAAGGTTGGAACGATTGGAGTCTGAATGAACGCGTTGACTGCGTCATCACCAATCCACCCTTCGGCGGTATGGAAGACGATGGAGTCGGCACCGACTTTCCAGCCGATATCCAAACCAAAGAAACTGCCGACATGTTCCTTGTGCTTATCGTCAAGAAATTGCTCAAGGACAAAGGTGGACGTGGAGCCATCGTCCTGCCCGATGGTACTCTTTTCGGTGAGGGAGTGAAGGCAAAGGTTAAGGAACTCCTTATGAGGGAGTGCCACCTCCATACCATCATCCGCCTACCCAATGGTGTTTTTAGTCCGTATACCGGCATCAAGACCAACTTGCTTTTTTTTACTAAAGGTAAGCCTACCGACACTCTTTGGTTTTATGAACATCGTTATCCGGAAGGCGTAAAAAACTACAACAAGACTAAACCACTTAGAGTCGAAGAGTTCCAGCCTATTGCCGACTGGTGGGGGCAAGAGTCGAATGGTTTCAAAAGCCGCATTGAAACCGTGCAGGCTTGGAAGGTCGACTTCAAAAAGCTCAAAGAAGAAGCTCTCTTAAAAGCCCAGCCGCACTGGGATAAAGCTGAGAAGCTTAACAACGAAGCTTCCTCTCTTAATGGGCAGATCAAAGAGCTTCGCTCTTCAATCAAAGGTGAAAAAAAAGATTCCATTCGCAAGAAGGTCGAAGGGCAGGTTCTGGAATTGGGCAAACAGGTAGAAAAATTGCACGAACAAGCCAAGGGAGAACAGGCTGTAGGTGATCGACAGTACTGGCCCATCTACAACCTCGATATCAAGAACCCGAACGGTCCTGAAGAAGAAAGTCTTGATCCTGATACTCTATTGGTGAAATACAAAAAGGTTATGAGTGAAATTGAGAAAACCCAGAAGCAGCTTCATGATGAGCTCGCGGCCGCTCTTTCGCATCATTTTGAAGTTGAAGATCTCACCTCATGAATGTGCAAGAGTTCTTGGGCAACTTTGGGTATTTTTCCAATGCACCAGATGGTGTGATGAGATTGCGAGAGATGATTCTCCACTGTGCTGTTTCAGGGCTTCTCGTGACACAGAATGATACAGGTGGTAATGCTGAGCAGGATATCGAGCAGGCAGAGAATCTGCGGAAAGATTTTCATCAGCTCTATCAAATCCGAAATCGTAAACTTGTTGGGCCTCTAAGGGACGATGAAATACCATTTACTATACCTTCCA
Source organism: Desulforhopalus sp. (assembly GCA_049645845.1). Lineage (GTDB taxonomy): Bacteria > Desulfobacterota > Desulfobulbia > Desulfobulbales > Desulfocapsaceae > Desulforhopalus_A. Next base: position 9,370 of record JBARUR010000339.1, read on the forward strand.
ATTGGAAGTGGGCACGAATGGAAAGTGTAGCATGTTACATTCAACGCGGAAAGGGCCCTAAATATGACGAAAAAGGACGAGCTCGGGTTGTTTCCCAGAAATGCATCCAGTGGTCTGGATTTGATCTGACGCCCGCTAGGAGAATAAGTGACAAATCATTAGAAAAATATGGAAAAGAACGGATTTTAACCAAAAATGACCTTCTATGGAATTCAACTGGCACGGGAACTGCCGGTAGAATTTCCCTTTATCCTGGCAGCCAGGAGACAGTTGTAGCAGACTCGCACGTTACAGTCATTCGAATGACTAATTTTATTCCGCAGTATATCTGGTGCTATCTTGCTTCCCCTACAATCCAGATGAAAATGGTACCAAATCAAGAAGGTTCTATGGTTTCAGGTACTACCAATCAAGTCGAATTATCGACAAACAAAGTATTTGAGCTTCCAGTACCTTGTCCCCCGATTGAAGAGCAAAAACGAATCGTTGCCAAAGTGGATGAGTTGATGGCATTGTGCGATAAGTTGGAGAGGCAGCAACAGGAGCGGGAGCAACTGTTCCCTGTTCTTTCCAACGCCTTGCACATCCGACTGGCCGAATTGACTACTCCGGCTAACCTCAAAGCCATATTTGATAAAATCAATACAGTTTCCCCAGAAGATGTCAGAAAAACAATTATCTCTCTCGCCGTTCAAGGCAAACTAGTTTTTCAAGATACTGGAGATGGAACCGCTCACGATCTCATCGGGCAGGTTTACAATTTGCGTGAGGAACTTCTTCGCAAGAAGCTAATAAGAAAACCAAAGAATCTTTTACCGTTAGATGTTTCAAAATGTGAATTTCTCGTTCCCCCATCGTGGACATGGGTTAGGCTTGGAGATGTGACAATCGATTTTCGTTATGGCACTTCCAAGAGATGTGTATATGAGCCGATCAAAATTCCAGTTTTAAGAATTCCAAATTTGCAATCAGGCAGAATTGATCCTCGTGACATGAAATACACCAGCATGTCATCTAAAGAATTTGAGGCTCTCAAACTACGCGATGGAGATTTATTAATTATCCGGTCCAATGGCAGCGAAAGCCTCGTTGGACGTAGCGCTGTAATTACTCAAGCTGAAAATGAATTCGCTTATGCAGGTTATCTTGTTAGGGCCAGAATTCCTCAAGTTGAAGGGTTAGTTCATACGCCGTATATCCATTTGGCGATGGAAACCACTTATGTTCGAAAACAGATCGAGGAACCAATCCGCACAACAAGTGGTGTGAAGAACATTAATACTAATGAACTTGCTCATCTGAGATTCCCATTGCCGCCGTTCCGTGAACAAAAGCGCATTGTTTCCAAAGTTAATCAGCTTATGACTTTGGTTAATTTGTTGGAAGAACAACAAAACAAAAAGTCTAAAACAGCTGAAGCCTTTGCCCAAGCAGCAGTGGCTACCATTACTGGCATTGAAATTAAGGAACAAGAGAAAATGAAAGCTCCGAAGACCGAATTAGTTACTAAACTCCAGCTCGAAAGTAAACCAAAGCCCAACGACAAATCACCCTTGGCAAATATTCTCGCTAAGAACGAAGGCGAACTTTCTGCCAAAGCCCTTTGGCGACAATCTGGTCTAGAAATAGATGTTTTCTACCAGCAACTTAAAACCGAGATGGGTAATGGCTGGGTCGCTGAACCGGAAAAGGCCATCATGAAAGAAATGGAAGCCAACTGATGCAACTTCAACGTCTTAAAATACAAAATTTCCGTAATCTGCAGGATTTCGAAATAACGTTCTCAGGCTCATCAACTGATGTTGTTAAGACTGAAATTCAATTTAAGAGCCATGCTGTTATCGGACCGAATGGTTCCGGTAAATCCAATATGATTGAGGCTATTGTCGCAATCTTTCGCGATCTCGACTTGAACCAGTCAACAGATTTCGCCTATGAACTTGATTATATCTGTCGCGGTCATCGCATTCAGGTAAATACTATCGAGGATAAAAGGAAGGTCACTATTACGGAAAATGATTCGGACCAAACCAAAGAGTTTGCACTCTCATACTTGAAACGTCACTCAAAAAAATATTTGCCAAACCATGTCTTTGCCTATTACTCCGGCCACAACGAACGGATAGAGACTCTTTTTCAAGATCACCAACGCAGATTTTCAAAAGCGCTTCGTGATGGTAGTGATGAGCTAATGCGGCGCCTTTTTTACTGCCGCTCTGTTCATAGCCAATTCGTACTACTCGCTTACTTACTTAAAGACGATGTAGATTGTCAGCGAATCCTATCTGACCTCAATATAGAGGACCTTGACTCGGTTCTCTTCGTTTTGAAACAGCCCTACTGGTACAATAATGACATGCCAGAAGCTGTATTGAGCGAGGGAGATAATCGCTTTTGGTATGCCAGAGGCGTTGTTCAAGAATTCCTTGATAAGCTGTGGAAGGTTGCTGTCGCCCCTATTGACCACAGTAAAACTACTTTAGTCGATTTTCGTGGACGCGAAGAGACCTTTGATATTTTGTACCAGTTCGTCCCAAATAAAACTGAGCTTAGAAAGTTGGCCGATGAGATAGGTGAACCATCTAGATTTTTTAAATATCTCGAAAGTACCTACATATCTGATTTGATAGATGAAGTTCGGATTAACGTTAAGCATCGAGACGTTGATGGAAATATCAATTTTAGTCAACTTTCTGAGGGTGAACAACAGCTCCTCACCGTTCTTGGACTAATGCGGTTTACTCAGGAGGATCAATCCCTCTTTCTTCTTGATGAACCAGATACCCATCTTAACCCCATCTGGAAACTCCGTTATTTCGACGAAATCGAAAAAGTTGTAAAGCTTCAGGATGAAACAGCGATGGGCGATTCGCAGCTGATAATTACCACCCACGATCCCATGATGATTGGAAGTCTCCGGAAAGAACAGGTTCGAATTTTAAGAAAGACAAAGACTGGTTCAATTTCTGTCGAGGAGCCTGATATAGATCCACAAGGAATGGGCTTTGCTGGTTTGCTAAAGAGCGAACTCTTCGGGCTTCGTTCCACTGTCGATTCGGAAACCCTGCGTCGCCTGGACCGTCGAAACTATCTGTTTGCACTGGGAGATAAACGTAAAGCGGATGAAAACCGTGAGATGACACGCTTGAGTGATGAACTCTCTGACCTTGGTTTTGCTAAAGACTTCAAAGATCCCTATTACGAAATGTTTGTGAAAAAGATCGCTCTGCACACGAAATTTCACAAAGCAGTACTTACTCCTGAACAGCAAAGTGAGCAAGATGCTATCGCCGACGCTATCATTGAAGAGATCATGGCAGAGGATGCTAAGAAATGAGATGGATTAATTATGAAAATAGAAAGCCTACGGTTGCAGTGAATGATTGGCCAGGATGGTCAGAGGAGGAGTGGCAGGCTTGGTTAAAGGAATCAAAACAACTTCTTGATGAATTGAAAAACCTTAATATGGCTGCAGCGACTCTGAGTGCAGCAGGGCAGCATGAGGATGCGGTAAAGAAAATCAAAGAACGTAATGACTTCATTGATGATCACAGCGGACATTGGACAAAATTGAAACCTTGGCTTTTTGCATTATCGCATGGGAAATGCTGGTTTACCGAGGGACGAGATATTTGCTCGCACAAGGACGTAGAACACTTCCGGCCTAAGAAAGAAGCGAAGGATTTAACCGGTAGTAAACGGGATGGCTATTGGTGGCTTGCTTTTGATTATAGTAATTTCCGGGCAGCGGGAAATGTTCCGAACCGCAAAAAAGGTGGTTGGTTTCCTCTCAATAGCAGCTCTGCTTGCTCAACATTTGACAATCAATGTGAAGAGAGTGAGGCTCCGCTTTTATTGGATCCGATCGACCCAGAAGATGTAAATCTTATCGCTTTTAACGAAGAAGGCAATGTTGTACCTGCGCCTGGTATATCCGATTGGGAAAAAATACGAGTGGAGGAATCTATCGAACGTTATAAGCTAAATGACCACGACGCTCTTCCATCGGCCCGACGAATAGTTTGGAATGATGTCACCAATGCAGTCGAAACATACAAAAAATACAAAAGTCGTCTTGGGACAGGGTCTAATGTTGGTGCAGCGCAGCGACTGCGTGAACAAGTACGAAAAATACATGGTTTCCTTCAAGAAGATGCACAACTTTCATCGGTTGCTAAATGGTGTCTTCTAACCAAAAATGATGATCAATTAACCAGACTAATATCATGAAAGTCACCCATCATCTCACTCTTCGTGTTGCTTGGCATGATAGCAAGTGGAACGGTACTGTATGTAACAACCCATCAGCAAATTCATTTTGCGTTATGCTGGATCGCGTTCGTGAAGAAAGGGATGATGCAAAAGAGGATACCATTTGTGGCAAGGACTGGTCTGAGTTGACAATAGAACAACTCCCTGCTTGCAAGGCCGAGTCTGGTGTCTTTATGAATTCCTTGCCATGGCGACGTAAATTCGAACATCCTTATGTCAACAATAAGCATTGCAAAGGAACTCACGGAGGAATGAGTCCGCGAGTTCTTGAAGTCCCTCCATATACTGCCATCGCAGTTCCGTTTCGATGGATGTTGCGTAATGAACAATCTCGAATTGATGAACAGGTATCTGAGAATCTTGCAGCTGACATTTCCCCTCCATTTAATTCACCATGGGTTTTTGGTAAGGAGCGTCAATGCTCAATTATCAATCATGTTTTTGCCAAGCTTGAAGAAAAAAAGTCCTTAATCTTTTTCTATTGCAAAGAAGGCCATCCAGTTGGCGATGGAATCCGACGTTTAGTTATTGGCGTTGGAAACCTGATGAAGCTTGGCAAATTAGAGAAATATGATAGTGCTCAAGGGCCCAGTTATCCTTTGTGGGATAGACTGGTAAGTCATAGTATACGGCAGGAAGGATCTGCTGGCTTCCTATTGCCGTATCACGATTACCTGGCATCAACTGGAAACGCGGAAGAAGACGAGCGGCGGAAGGGACTTCTTCAAGACATTATTGTTGAAGCTGAGGATTCTCATTACGGTGATTTTTCATATGCGGCTGAAGTGACCCGAGCTGATGTAGCTCTTTCCACCTTGGTGCGTTGCCTCAAAGCCGTGCAGAACATCCGAAAACATGACATCGTTGAAGGGCCATGGCAAGCGAGAGAGGATTGGTTGAATGCCCAGATCGCAGCTGTTTGGAAAGATCGTGGTCGCTTTCCAGGAGTTGGGGCATCTCTTGAGGCTCTTGGGTTACGGCTAGGAACTGCAATGGTTCTGGAAATGCGTTCTCGAGAGATGCTCAGTGCCAAAAAGAACCCATGGCCGACTATAAGCGATGTGATAGAGGGGAAAAGAAAGGCTCCGCAAGATGCCTATAGAAATGACTTAGCGATAATTAAGCCTATCTGGAAGGCTTTGCCAAATGAGCGTCGAACTCTTCTGAAATTGATTTCGAGATTTGATCTTACGCCCGCTCAAGCTAATCGTTTTTTTGATCCCAAGAAAAGGGCGGCAAGCTTTTCTCCTTCCCCAACAGATTTAGAAATAATTGAAAATCCCTATCTTCTCGCCGAGGGGGATTTGGGTACAGCCATTGAAATTCCTATCTCCATGACAACTATTGACCGGGGCCTGTTGCCTGATGAAGTTGCCGGGGCTAACGATCCCGTCCCTGAGCCCAGTTTCGTTGATAGTCCTGTAGACCCGAGACGCGTACGTTGCGCGTTAGTCAGTGTCTTACGAAAAGCAGCAGACAATGGAGACAGCCTATTAAGTCTTGCTGAATGCCAAAATAGGCTGGAAACTCTCGATACATCTTACCCTGTTCAAGTAACGACAGATTGGCTTCGGGGGCATGGACCTTTCGTATCGCAGCGTGTTGAGTATGCAGTGCTTTCCCCGGATGGACGTGACGAAAACAATGTTGAAACACTACAGCTGACTGAACTCAATAAAAGAGAAAAACGTTTACGAAAAGTGCTTAATGCTCGTGCTTTAAAAGAGGAAAAATCACTTGGTGTCGATTGGAATGAGCTTCTGGTCAGTGCTATCCGTAATAACGGTGGTGAAATTGACACAAGCAACGAGCGACATTGTTTAGCACTCGCAGAGCAAGCCCAAGCTCTTGAAAATATAACCACCCGGCGTTTGTCTGTGCTCATTGGACAAGCGGGAACCGGTAAGACCTCTATCGTTGGGGCTTTAGTTGAATGCGGTCCTTTGATTAGCCAAGGCGTTTTATTGCTAGCGCCTACAGGCAAGGCACGTGTTCGCCTTTCTGGTGCAACCGGTATTGAAGCCATGACCGTTGCCCAGTTTCTTTATAAACTTGGTCGTTATGATGGAGTGCGTCAACGACCTCGGTTTGAGGGTGATAATTCGAAAGCTGTAAAATATTCATCTGTACAGACAGTGGTTATTGATGAAGCCTCTATGTTGACTATGGATTATATCCAAGCCATCTTAGATGGTCTCGACCTGGCTCAGGTGACTAGAATCATTCTCGTGGGCGATCCTAATCAACTTCCACCAATTGGCGTTGGTCGTCCTTTCGTCGATCTGGTGGCTCAACTGGAGAACTCACCACAATTACCTGGGAAGGCTGTTCCTGCAGGCGCGCTGGGAAGACTGCGCGTTGAGGTTCGAACAAAAGCAGGTGCTCCATCAGATGCGCTTCGTCTTGCTGCCTGGTATACGAATCAACCAGTCAATGGTGAATCAGAGCGGGTTCTTAGTGAAGTTGGGGAAAGACTCGACTTCAATGACCTCGAGATTGCATTTTGGAAAACGCCTGATGATCTGCGCAGTGCTCTGCTTGATCAATTTCAAAAGCATCTTGCACTTAGTTCCCCAAATGATGTTGATGGCTTCAATGCCGCCCTGGGTTTTAAAGACAATAATGTATCGTTTGCAGATCCCGATGGTATTGAGAATTTTCAGATACTCTCCCCGGAACGAGCTCATCCCTATGGAGTCCATGATCTCAACAGATGGATTCAAAGTAGATTTCGAGCAAAAGAATTGCTAGGAGTCCGCAAATATTTCAAAACCTCGATTGGTGGGGAAGAAATAGTAATGCGTGATAAGGTTATTCAATTGAGGAACGAAAAGCGGCAAGGCTTTAACTGGGAAAGCAAAGCCAGTGAGGAGTATTACATAGCAAATGGGGAAATCGGTGGCGTAGGTCCAGGAAAGAAAGGCTTTCTCAATGTAGCGTTCGCAGGAAAACCTAATGTAACTTTGGGTTATCGCGGACGTGATTTTAGAGAGGACTCGGCGCCACTTGAATTGGCTTATGCCTTGACCATTCACAAAGCGCAAGGAAGTCAATTTGGGACTGTTTTTGTAGTTCTACCTAAAACATCTCGCCTACTCTCTCGTGAACTTCTATATACTGCATTAACCCGCTCTCAAGACAGACTAGTTCTTCTTATAGAGGGTGAAGATAGTGCCTTGCTTCATGAACTCAGTAAGCCTGAAAGATCTGACGTCGCTCGTCGTAATACTAACCTATTCAGTGCCGTAGTAAGAAGAGAACCTGACTCTCCTCCTTACGCTGAACATTTAATCCACAAGACTTTAAAGGGACACATGGTGAGGAGTAAAACAGAACTCATCATTGCAGACAAACTCTTTAAAGCTGATATCTCTTATGATTATGAAAAACCCTTAGATGGTTCAATTAGAAAAGGACGAATTTTTCCAGATTTTTCCTTCATTGATGCTGCTGGCGACCTAATCATATGGGAACACTTTGGGAGAATGGACGATCCTCAGTACTTGAAAGGGCACGATTGGAAAATGAAATGGTATTCTGATAACGAATATATTGAGGGTGAGAATTTATTTTTGACAAAGGAAACTTTGGACTCTGGCATTGATTCTTCTGAGTTAGAAAGGGTTTTAGAGCAGATTGATGAGATGATTTAAGAAGTTTTGAAAATAAGAACCAATGACCCTGCCCTATTATCAAAGTGCGTCGCTGATGCACGGAAGGAGAATGTCGACTTTTTGGGATCGATTGACATATTTGCTAATAGTGGTAAGCGTGAAAACATAATATTCCATTAAATCGTTTCATTTCCATATGGGGGGGCATCATGACTGTCGGAGCAGTCAGCATAATTGTAGGCGTGGTTCTCCTGGTTCTTCTGAAATTGTTTTTTGAAGATGAGGAAGTTTCAGGCCAGAGTAAAGGGCTTCAAGGAGTTGAGCATGATGAACTGTTCAAAGAAGATCTTGACTTCGATCCGAGTTGGGCCGTTCTTTCTTCAAATACTCATCATTCCGAAGATGACTGATTCGGAACTCCGGGTTGCGCCTGTTGCCATATAGAGATGGGTCTCACTTTTCCTTGAACACACTTCCTTTCCAAAAATCCTTACCGGTTCCGGGTGCCGCAGAACTGGTATCTCCATGAATGACCATACCGGAAGGCAATACAACTCCACCTTCTTGTTTCAGTGGCTGTACCAAATTGCCTTCATAATAAAAAGACTGGTTTCTGTAAAAATCATGAGTAGGTCTTGGGGGTGCACCATTATTCAATCCGGCTATGTCTTTCATAAGTGCTCCTGCAGTTGTATGAATGCCACCGCTACCAGATTCCTCAGTGCGGTTTCGGTTGCGGATATCTTGAGCTGGATCAGTAACAGGACCTGCATTAGGGTTGTCCATTGGAATACCTGATTTTGGTCTCACTAGGGTGTCATCTTTGATACCATAGGTTTTTGATCCGGCAACACTCGCAGCCATGCCAATATTTTGCTTAAAACCTTGGTTCTGGACGTGATCTCTTGTGCTGGCAATGGTATTGCCCACTGTATCGGCAGTACTCCCCCAACCGTAGCCATTGCCACTGACAAAGCCGGTTACAATATCTTTCATATTGTTTACACCCTGGTTTCCTTGCTGGATCAGGAAATAGTTGAAGTCGCTTATAGTGCGTCGAATGTTTTCGGGCGATTCCTCTCCATAGCGTTCTGTGGCGTAATTTCTGACTAGAGCTGTGGTAAGATCTGCTCCGTACGATTCGGTGGCGCTTCTCATATCTCGGACATCATTTAGGTAAGAAAAAGCCTCAGTGGCTCCAATCTGTTTTGCAAGTTTCGTCATGTAATCGATACTTTTGGAATCCTGCAAGGTCTGTTGAAGGGATTCTGAACGAACCTGTGCTGCCGTATTTTCAAAAGCCCTGGCAGTATCTTCGGACACATTGAAACTGACCTTTTCATTGTTCTGACCAACCACTGTGAGCTGGCCGCCAGTGCTAAAGATCTTTTTGAAACCTGCTCCGACAGTACTGGAAAATTGAGTTCTTACATTTTCCTCCATCGTATTTACAAAACTGGACTTATCGCTGATTGCTCGTTGCCAATTTTCTCGAGCCGCATTGTCAAGCCGAGTTGTAAAAGCACTGGCTTCACTGCTGGAAAGACTAGCTCTTTTCGCTGCATCCATAGCCAGCTGCCAATTCTGACTACTGCCAAGGCTGTTTGAAGCAGCCACAATCTGTTGCTGCTGTGCCATGGCACCAACGGTGACGGGATTCAGACCATTGACTGCTGCGTGAGTGGTGTGATGATTTCCGGAACTATCGACAGAGTATGCGGCACGGCCCTCGGCCATGGTGTCGACGGCGACACCAGTGTCGCCTGCGCCGGTGGTTGTGACGGTGGTGGAGCCGTCTGCGTTTACTGTTTCTGATTTTGTTCTGCTGGCACTTCCATCTGGAGTTGTCGAGACTTCGACAGGGCCTGATCCTGTTCCAACACTCACCCTTGCGGAATCCATCATGGTAGCCATTTCACTATCTGATGTGCCCGGGTTTATCTGTCCGGATTTTTGTAGACTGTTTTTCGTGTTCATAGCGGCACTATAACCACCGACTGAACGGTGTGTGCTCCAGGCCTGTGCTGCTGCCATGTTCGAAAAACGATGCTCCGGCATACCTGAGAGCAGCCCGGCCGCCCGCACCTGCTGGTTCATTGCGGCAGATGTCCCTTCCGGTGTGAGTAGCTGACCCGCCTGTGCACCTGCCGATTGGGCAATGCGGCTTAAATTTCCGGCAAGCATGGCCAGGGCATGGCCACCGAAGCGAATAAGCATCATGGAGAAAAAACTTGCCAGCATGATGCCCGCGGAACGTATTACACCAAACATCGCCAATAACTTGAGGGATATGGTTGGAAAAGCGGCCATGGCATACACGCCCAGATTGGACTGCCGCATATCTTCAAAGGCATAGGAGGAGTAGTCCATTGCAGCCCCGTGGATCACCGCGTCGGTAATTCCCCAGGTAGTGAGGAATACAAAAAAACCGAACATAACCGAGGCAGCTTTGCCAACGACCGGGGTGGGGAGAAAGAGCACCAGAAAGGGGATTACGCCAATGGCTATGGCGGTCATAATGGCCCGCATAATGGGGATCCACTCATTCATAGTGAGGCCGATCCCTAAACCGGTGGAGGTGATTTTCCGGTTACTCTCCATCAGCACAGCGGTTTCGTAATCATCCTGGTAATAAAAGTTGTAGAGGATCTCGGCGATCTGCCGCTGCTGGATGATTTTTTCCGGGGTAACTATGGCTCCGGTGGTAAAGTTTAAAGTGCTGGTGAGGAGAGCCTTGCAGGTGTTCAACTCCACGGGGTTTGACGGATCAAAATAGGCCTTGCTGCAGACCTTTTTGATAGCCTCATCATAGTTCGTCGGATTGGCATAGATGGGCTGCAATCTGTTCCAGGCTTCCGTGCAGGTGACGGCGCTTCCCTCAGGGGTTGCGGAATCATAATACACCGTATATACAGCCGGATTAACCGCCTGGCCCAGGTCAGGCAGAAAATCAGTGGTCGTGTTGCGCAGATCATCAAGGGACAGGGTCGTTCCCGGTCGCAACAGCTCAAAGGTTACACAATCCTTGATATAGCGAATCATGCTGGTTCTGACAAAGTTGTTTTTGGGAGAAGAGCCCTTGACGGACTCCAGGGCTTTGAAGCCAATCCCCCCGGCATTTGTCTGGTATGCAGCATCAGGAGCGGCGGCAGTATCGATGATATCGACCATGCCTTTTTCGATCTTATTGAGGAAGCCGGCGGTAAATACCACCGCATCGGGAATGCCACTGATGGTCTGGAATCTGTTCAGGACCGGATCATAGACGGTTATGTTGCCTTTGGGCAGAAACAGGGCAAGGTACATGACAGCGCCGACCAGTACCGGCACCGCCCAAACCAGGGGGATGATTCGGGCGCCGGTGGCGGCCCTTGCAAGCCAGCCGCAGGCGGCGGCAAGAATGCCCAGCACTGTGACGACAAAGAGCAGACCCTGGTAGCCTGAATCAGTGAAAATGAGAGTAATTTTGGTGAAGGCCTGAGTGATCGGGTTAAAGCCGCCATAGGTATAATATTCCATATCCAGCGCCAGGGCGGGTGCGGCCAGAAACAGGACAAAGCCAAGGGCTGGAATGATGGTGAATGCGGCTTTTTTCATGTTTTCACATCCTCTACATCTGCAGCCTGGCCGCAACATCTTTGCCGTAGCGGCGGGTGATTTCTGCCGTCATCTGTGCTTCAATTTTCTGCATGTGTTCAAGGTAGGCCATGATGCTATTCATCTCACTTGCCGAAGCAATATAGCTGGACCGGGCAGCCTCTTGCACCTGCTTGATCCTATCCAGCATCAGAGAAATATCCTGGTCGGCATGATGGGCAAAGACAACGGCCGCACAGTTCTCCGATGGCTGACCGGCAGTTGCTCCGGCTTGTTTCTCAAGCATCTCTTTTGCCTTTCTGGCAACAACTTCAGCCCGGAGGTAGAGGTCGGACAATATCTGCAGGGCGTAGGCGTTGGCGGTAATGTCGGCAAGACCGGCCACTGCCGCATCTTTCATATCCACAGTTACCGCCGTTTTGAGGATGGGCAGAGCCGCGAGTGGGTTTGTTTGCAGAAATGTCTGTTCGGCAAGACTGAGCGTGCCTTTGCTTTCAATCTTACCGGCTATGGTCATTAAGGTATCCCGGACATATTGCACCAGATCCCGGTTGCTGTCGGTAATCTGGCTGCAATTGCCGCTTGTAGCTTTTGCGTAGATATTGCCGCCGGCAACACCTTTGATGTCATCGGGGTTATTCTGTGGACAGGGTGCTTCATAGGAGACCTTGTAACCATTTGCCGGACCTTCCAGGTGAACGTCTCCAACCAGGCCGCGAATAAGATCAGCATAATCTGCCGGCAGGCCCATTTTGCTGCCGACATTTTCCAAAAGAGATCCTCCGGTGAGGAAGGTGCTTTGAATATCGGCGTTGCAACCGCTGGTTATATGGACCACATCTCCAGCTTGAGGGACATTATTATTGGCTTCATCTTCCTTGGTAACAATATCCCACATCTCAGAGACACCTTGGGACAACTTGTTTTCCTTAATGGAGGTACCGAGCTTTTCCCGCATTACCTCGGTCGAATGAAAACCATTGTCATCCATGACCACTCCGACCAGCTCTTTTGCCGCCGCACATTCATCAAGTTGCATGGAGTTGAGCTTGTCGGAAAGTGCTTCAAAGTTCTTGATTGTGTTGGAGCATTGTTCACAGAGCGTTTTAAGGCTGAGATCAAAGGCCACTGCTGCCGCACCGGACAAAATTCCCTGGAGCTTATCGACGAGGTAATCGGTATTCATAAAAGAAAATCCACCCATGAACACGTCAATACCACCGCAGCCGCTTTTGACACGTGGCATCTCCTCTGTTACAGGGTAGGTGCTTGTATTTGGCCACCGGGCATTGAATGAGCCACCGGAATAGTATCCCCGCTGTTGTCCTGAAAAATAGTTGGGTGAGGTCGTTGTTTTCTGCTGCAGCCAGTCATCAACCCAGGCGGCTGAGACAAATGCGGGGGAAAACAGAAAAATCAGAATGGTTGCGGCAATCATTTTCAAGGTGTCTTTTGCCATGGCTGTTCTCCTTTATCCAGGATGGAAGTTGGATCAAATGCACTGCCCTTTTGGAATTGATACATCAGGAAGTTGTCACCTTTGGTGTCTCCCTGCAGATAACGGATAGCCCGGTAG
>JBARUR010000340.1:0-2095 GCA_049645845.1 Desulforhopalus sp.
ATTCAAGCCAAGTCCGGTCCCTTTTCCGAATGGCTTGGTGGAAAAAAATTGCCTGGTCAGCATGGAAATTTCATGATCGGGGATGCCGATCCCTTGATCGCAAAAGATGATACGGACATGTGGTCGGCCGTCGACAGAGCATTGCCGGGCGCTGATCTCCAATCGTTTTTCTTTATGTCTTCCGGGGTATTTCTCATTTAAGGCATCGCGAGCATTATTGATGATGTTGATAAAACACTGCTGAATCTGATGCAGGTTGGCATTGACTGCCGGAAGGTCGTCGGCAAGGTCTATCTGCAGATCGATGCCCTCCTTGCGGATTTGCGCCTGGGTAAGAATAATCGATTCCTTCAAAATGGCGTGAACAGTGGTGGGCATTTTTTCATCATGCCCGTCACGGGCATAGGAGAGGAGGGTCTTGACGATACGACCGACACGATCACCTTCCTTGACAATCCGCTCACCGATGTCTTTTTCCATACTTCCGGTAAGGCATTCATTTATAAGTATTTGGCCATAGTTTATTATGCCGGTGATGGGATTGTTGATTTCATGGGCCACGCCGGAAGCCAACTCGCCAAGAGAAGCCATATGCCCTGCTTGCATCGCTTCCGCCTGCAGTGCCATCTTCTCGGTAATATCGCTGATCATAAGGAGCACTCTCGTTACCGTTCTGCCTTCTTTGATGGGGAAAGCACGCAGGTCAAGCATTGCCCCCCGGTGGGTTGCGACGGTAACTTCCTTTTGCCCCGAGGCGAAACATCGGGATATCGGGCAGTCAAGCGAAAGAGCAGCTCGGTCATTAATCAGGGCATAACAGTATTGACCAGCGGGATCGGAGTTTTTCGGGCGTAAACGCATGGCGCTTTCACTGTTTGTCCACAACACTTTCATCTCGGGATCAAACAATATTAAGGAATCGGTAATGGCATTGAGCAGTGTATAGAATTCCTGAGAGAGGTTTCTGAATTTTCTCTCACCGACAAAGAGTTCGGCGGTGCGTTCCTCAACCCTTCTTTCCAGTTGGTCATTGATCCTGGCGAGTTCCTTTTCCACTTCCCGCCTGGCAGATATATCCGCTACCGAAGTTCTGCACAATTCGGAGCCATCGCCTTGTTTTAAAGAGATACTGACGAGCTGAATATATAAAATAGACCCTTTTGGTTTTTCCAGACGAAGTTCACAGGTTTGGTGTTCATGGGTGGCAAAAACCTGATCAAGGTGGGATTGGAAACTGCCGCGGTCCTCTGCTGCAACATAAGCTCCGAGGGGCGTATTGATCAGGCCGGCTCTTTCCCGTACGATCTGCTCGGAAAATGTAAGGTTTGTTTCCCGGATGAGGCCATCTCTGTCCAAGGTAATATAGCCGACTGGCGCGAAATCATAGAGATCGGCATACTTCTCCAGAGATTCATGGAGCATTTCCTGGGTATTAAAGAGTTGCTCGTTCTGCATCTCGAGTTCTATCTGATGAACATGGAGGTCGTGGACTAAAGCATCCTGCTCAGCCGGGGTGCGACTACTCGTGCCGACGGCGTTTCCTTTGTTTTTTGCGTCGGCTTGGCGGTGCAGTTCGGCGAGGCGTTCCTCTGACGATATTAGGTTTGTCATTTGTGGGCCTCTCTATCTTGATTTCTATTCTTTACCATGAAACTCTCCAACTTATTTTTGAAGTGTAGCATGCAACAGAAGTAAATGTAACGTTTATGTTGCATGCAACATTTATTTTCTTGCTGTGGAGGTTGGTATGGCTCCAGGTACTGTTCTATCTCCTTGTAAATAAGCGAAATGAATTTCAAAATTGGGTTCTCATTGGCCCAGGGGCACAAGACTTGCGTTAAGCACAACTAGAGGAACACAGAGAGGAACACAGAATCGGCCGTCAACGATGGGCCGCCACGGCGGAAATCCATAAAAAGCGGGGAAAAACGTTGATCAAGCTCTTGAGAAGCGGGTAAAAAAATCGAAAAAATCAGTGATGCGATAAATAATAGAGTCGAAAAATGTTAGTCGATGCTGCTGCTTCGTGAATTTGTCGAAGATATCGTACGAATTGCGTACGGTATGACAAAGACTATGAGAAAAGGGTAAGTAC
>JBARUR010000341.1:0-6008 GCA_049645845.1 Desulforhopalus sp.
GCTTTCTCCTCTATGGCGGGACGAACAATCTTTTTCTACAGAAGACAAAACAGTTCAACTTCTAAATCCCAGGGCAGTAGCTTTCATGATAAAAAATCTAGACGGTGTTTGGTTTAAGAAGTTTCCGAAGCAAAAAGCTGTTTGTGTTCGGTTGTTGTTGTTACTCGACCAGCAAGGTCGGTGCCCTTCGGTAGTTGACATTCGTGGAGATGTAGAAGGAGGTTGGGATGAGAACACCTACCAGATTCTTGCAAGAACAAGCCTGCTTGATCATTCTCTCAACGTTGCGGAAGAGGTTATCCAGCTGCTCTCTGAAGACAAGGCCTGGCATGTTATCCCAGACACCCTGATAGCCGCCCTGGCCCATGACTTGGGCAAACTTGAATCCATACGAGGATATCTCTATTCTTTGGGAGAGCATCCCCTGGCTGCCGGACGCCCACTTGCTGGCATTTCCGAGTTTAAAAATCTTCCGAAGAAAGATGAAATTCTTCAGGCGATAAAACTCCATCATAAGATGCCCAGGGGATTACTCGGCAAAACACTGAAAAAAGCAGACCAAAAGGCCAGACAAAAGGAACTGGACAGCACCGCAATCCAAAATGATGCGGAACAGTTTAAGGATAAAGAGCCCCCATCCATAGGAACCATTAAGCAGAACACCAATAATGATGCCGCATGGCAGGCTCAAGCAGATATCTACAACGAAGTCGGCAATGGTGAGCCGAACAAGCCAAAATCCTCACCTCAATTGGTAGATATTTCCACCTGGTTCGATGGTGCCAAGTTCCTGGACGAATTGAAACCCTATATCAACAAGATGTTTGGCCGTCGGTTTCTTGCTTTTTCCATGTCCGACGGTCATGTCTATTTTCAGGCCAAGGTGCTCGAAGAGGTAGCGCGGAAGATGGCAGAAAAAGCCGGGTGTATGGACATCGCTACCATGGCGCAAAAAGACGAATCCATGCGAAGTGTTTTATTCACAATCGTCCACCAACTCCGTGCCGAGAATGACGTTATTGACAGGGGTCTGATCAAGGACACATTTTTCGGAGGATACTTCAACGTAACCCGAAAAATCGGCAAAACAATCAAAGGCTACTACACGCCGTTTCATGCTGAACCATTTGGCTCCATTGCCGAGATGGAACAGACCAAGCCACAGATATTGCGTGATATAGTCAAAGTCAGTCCCTATCTCGAAAACGATACTCTGGAACACGAAAACTGATGGCCAGAGAATTGGAGAACAAGGGGACAAATGATACCAATGCCCAGATTATCACCACCGATAGTGGCAGGATTTATAGACCAAGGAATCTCCTGAATGCCATTTCCGAAGTACAACAATTTTATGTGATTGAAAGCAAGGGCCAGAACATACCGGCTGAATTCCTTACCCTGGAGCGTACGCTCGATTTTTTCAAGATAGGATTAAAAAGTGGATTTCACGAAGGGTTTGCGCTGGTGTTACTCTTCCCAATATTTCATTTTTATCTTTTCCCCTTTGTCTTCAAACAGCTCGATCTGTTCAGTCACCTCATCTTTGGCAGTATCCCCTACCTCGTACTGCTCGTCAATACAGCCATGTGCTGCTACATCAGCCGCTACTATGTCGGCAATATCACCAGAAAGGCCATCAACTCTCTACTTGTGGGAAGGGCAATGTCCCTCTTGCTCAAGGCCTTCCTTTTATATGTTGTGTATTTGGTGCTTTATCGGATCAGCACCCCGGAAAATGTCTGGAAACTTGCCCAGCAATTCGGGGCCAGGGCTGAGAAGATCTATACTGGGTTCTTTGAGGTTAAACCTCATCTACGGCCTGTGGCCAATAAAACAGCGGTTCTTATGGTTACTGCCGCAGTTTTCCCGTACGGCGCAGTGTATTTCCTGGATCTTCTACATCGATACCGAGTCAAAAAGAACAGAAAAATTATTTCTGCATAACCTGAATACTGAAAGAGGATAAAATGGCTGACAAAAATGAGGCGAGACCATCCTGGCAAGAGCTCCAGGAGAAAAAAATTAACATGGTTAAAGAGAGAGGGTCCCGAGTGTTAAAAGTAAATTCTCCTCTTGGTTCAACCATGTTCAATATCCTGCGCCAGTTCGACATGGCCTACACTCACTTCAAGGCCAAGCTGGGTGAAATGGATGGCATTTCTCATGAGGAAGGGGAGCAGTTGATGACTGAAGGAAGAGAGATTGTCATGGCTTTTTCAGACTATACTGCCAGACTGAGCAAGAGAATACGATTCCGATATTACACACCCCGGGAAATCAGTGAATTTATAAAAACTGAACAGGAGACGGACTCGGAATAACCTTGCAAAAGGACAAGAAACCTACTATCTGAGCAATAAAGACCTCCCCCTAACCTTTTTATAGCACTCCAGCAAGGTAACAAGGAAAAATCATGAACAAAGGCGATCTAATAGAAAAAGTGGCAAAAGAGTGTGGTTTGAGCAAGGCTGTAACCGATCAAGTATTGAACAGCATCCTCGGCTCAATCTCAGGTGCCGTTACAGCAGGCGATAAAGTTACCCTGATCGGCTTTGGAACATTTACCGTTACCGAGCGGGCTGCTCGCGAAGGTCGCAATCCCCAATCCGGCGAAACCATCCAGATTCCCGCCAGGAAGGTCATCAAATTCAAGGCTGGCAAGAATCTTGTCGATGCGATCAAGTGACGATTTAGACAGAATAGCATTAAACTCCTTTCCGATGAAAATCATCAGTGCAACCACAGCTCGGAGTTATCTGGTAAAACGCTATTCTTCTGTTGTAGTTTCCTTTCCAGGATAAACATCTCTATTGTACCTCTCCTACTACAAAAAAATGCAACAGGTCTATGGCTATGGACCCAAAGGACCAACCGGCGAAAAAATTCTGACAAAAAAACCGGAAATCTGAAAATCGTTGAAAGCATTCAGCCGATCAAACGTAGAGGAAAAGAGCAGGATAAGTATGAAATTTTAATAGATGGAACATAAATGGAACAAAGTCCATGCAACCTACAACTAAAACTAATACCATCAAACACTTATCAAAATAACAAACCGGACTTCGAATCCGGGTGTCGGGGGTTCGAATCCCTCCGGGTGTACCAGATATTCAAGCACTTACGACATCGCGCGTAAGTGCTTTTTTGTCTCTCTAGCCTTTTGTACAACCCCTGTACAACCTTTTCTTTTTTCTAAGAATGAAAAAACCTTATTCAGAATTCTTCCAATCAGGCTTCCTCTGTTTACCTCAACCAATCATCTCACGTCATATTTGCCCATTGTCTTTGCCACAATGCGGTATTATTTTTTGCATATTCTAGAACTCGGTGAAGCTATATGACTCATCGTTTGTGTGATAAATTGTTAGACGACAGTAAAAATGAATAACGCTTGAAGATATTAACGTGGTGATATCTGCACAAGAGAACTTTTCATGAGCCAAAAATCGCTGCTAGCTCTTTACGCCTCGATCTCATCAACTTTAGCGTCCCTAGCGCTGATAAATGTTGCGATCAAATATGGCTCATTTCAGTGGGATATTTTTTTTGTGGATGTGGTTACAGCATACCGCTCACTGATTCATAAACCAGTCCTGTTTATAGCATCGTATCTGAAAATAGAAATACCCGCTGCATGGATCGATTACTTTGTCGTCTATCTTTTAGTTGGCAGTGGGGTCATTTATATGCTTTTCTATGTGCTTCCAACACAAGAGCTTCAAGATAAACATCCGAAAGGCATTCGGTACGGTCTATTGAACAGACTCATACTTGTTCTTTATCGATTAATCTGGCCGGTCATTGCAATATGGGCAATCGTTGGTATTCGTCGACATCGTTTAGAAACACAGCTTGCGCCTGGCTGGGACTACGTTTTCGTCTCGGCTATTACCTTAGCGATTATAGCCGTATCTATATTAATCAACTCAATAGTTTTTTTAATCGCATTTCTCTGGAGTTTTCTGACATGAATGATTTAGATCGAACGACCGTGCTGGTTACGTGTAGATCTCTTCCATATCAAGGATAAACTGGAGATTGAGGGATATTGTAAAAAAATTGTCTGGCTTAACCGCTGGTTCCTTTCCTCGCTCGTTGCTTTTTTCCTTTTAGAAAAAGTTCCTCCCTGAAGGACCTGAATCCAGCACCACTGAATCCAACCTTGGATTCAGTGAATATCAAGAAACTTCAGGACATCAGAATACTTTTATTTGTCTCCGATTCTCACCACCGTCTGATTGACAAGCGCACTCCTTTCGAGCAGAATATGCTCACGTGGTAATCCGTTCGGTTAACAAACATTAACGTGAGCCCTCCATGCTAAAAGCAGCTATCAACATTCTTATTGCTTTACTACTCATCCCATCCTTGGGTCATGCTCTCACGGGAAAAGTTATCAGTATTGCAGATGGCGACACAATCACCATACTTGAAAGTACCAACCGACAACTCAGCAACTATCGAAGGAGTTGCAGCCGGAGCACCGGATGTCCAACTTCAGGCACAACTAACGTTTATAGCTGCGTAGTGGCCATAAAAGCATTGAGTGATTCTATCATGGTGTCATGGTTTTTGGAAAAATACTACCCCGGCCAGCGTTCACCAACCGGGGTAGTTGTAATTATTCTTCAATACCTATTACATTCTGGCAATAATCAATTACGTCACATACGTCGTTCTGCATCTCGTCTAAAAGCGTTATTATGCCATAGAGGGCATTATCACCAATTTTGTGTCTGGGGCGTGGAGTGACTGCCTGGACAATCAGGGCCATCTTAAGTTCCACGCTGTGGAGGGTTTGAAGAGCGTCGAAGTTGTTGGTGTTAGTGTTGTTCTGATTCATAACATGCTCCTTGTACGAAGAATTAACAAATTCCCCACCTATGCGCGCCCAAACGCAAAAAGGCGGACCGTGTGGGTTGGACGACCGGGTACAAGACCGGCGAATCTTTCGATTCCCCACGCAGCCCGCCTAAATTAGAACAAAGCTATGAGCAGTAGACAAAAAAAACCGCCAACAAGATTAGAGGAGGCGGAGTGTCCTCTTGCACCTCGAGCGTCCAAACCCGGCCATTGTTTTTTTCAACGGCAGATAAATTCTAACTCTACTAATCCGTTATGGCAAGGGTGAAGTTTATATTATATTTGGCAACTGATTTTTTTCTTACTATTTCCCCAAACGGGTTCACTGAAGCAGACGAGATTGTTCAGGATTAGTGTGAGTTCAAAGAATCCAAACTTCTAAAGAAAAAGTAAGTGCGCAATAATCATTCATGCTTACTGAATAAAAGGAGCCACAAGATGCCGATAGTATATCTGAAAGTTGACATTAATGAACGCGATTACCCACGGTTCATCCGTGACATGCAGAAGTACGACGCGAAGTTAAGCGAGACTGTAGCGATTTCAGACTTTCAAAAGGAGTCTGGCATAAGCACCACCACGCTTGACAGGTGGATAAGGGTCAGGGGTATCAAGATTACTCAACCTGCAGGAGAGAAGGGGAAGCGGTTTGCTAGCAGAGCAGACTTGCAGGGGATTGTCGAAGATATTGACGAGACTAAGCCTACCAAAAAAATCAAACGGTTCATGTAGTATCTTGTTGCCGCAATAAACCCGGTGGACAGGCGTTGTCCACCAAGATTACTTATTTTTCGAAACAACTTTTCGCTTTGGTTGATGGTCTTTGCCCTTTTCTGGAGGCATATACCCGTCAATTACAGTATCGTATCTGTCAATCATTCGCTCGGTCCTGTGTCCACCAATTTTCTTGTTTGTGGCATCAGATATGCCCTTTCGCTTTAGGTCGTGGAGTGTCCAATAAATATCACCCATGCCAGCGGCAACCATGGCCTGACGTGGTAGGGTTTCAATGGACACTTTTTTAAGAGTGAATTATTTATCATTCTGGAGGTGTTCAATGAACAAGAAAAAAAGACGTAGTTATACGAAAGAGTTTAAAGAAGAGGCGGCGAAGTAGCCGTAGTCACCGAGCGGCCCGAGCC
>JBARUR010000342.1:0-1808 GCA_049645845.1 Desulforhopalus sp.
CAAGAGCCTGAAAACCCTGCCTGGATTTCTCCTGAACAAAAAAGTCCTGCAATCAGCCAATCACGTTTTTACAAATAAACAGCGGGATTTGAAAAATCTCAAGCGACTATTACCCAAAAACCGTCTCAGTTATATAGCTCCGGGCATTCATCCCCGGTTATTCGAATTTTCAAGTGAATGGAGAAAACAATTGCGGCAGCTTTGGGCAATAGAGGATGAACCTCTTATCATGACTGCTGCTATGATGCGACCAGGGGTCAAAACCAGAGGAATAAGCTCTGTCATAAAGTCCTGCAGCGATCTTGTGCAACGCGGTTTTCCCCTCCGCTTGATTATTGCCGGTGATGGAGACAACAGACAGCAACTGGAGAAACAATCTGCAGAACTTCTGCCTGACCGCGTTCATTTTATTGGCAAGATACCCCGACCAGAGCTTTATCGATATTATAGCGCCGCAGATATATTCGCTTTCCCTGGCATCGAAGAATCTCTGGGAATGGTTTACCTGGAGGCCCAGTCCTGCAACCTCCCGGTGGTCGCATATGATGATTGGGGAGGCGGAGAAGCCGTTATGCATGGCCAGACGGGATTACTTTCTCCCATAGCGAAACCCTCGCTGTTTACTGATCATATTCAGCATCTCATGGAAGACAAAACGAAAAGGAGCACATTTGGCATAAATGCCGGCGAACATATTCGCCGCAGTCACGACCTGGATCGCAACTATAACCAATTGGAAGAAAAGCTTATTTCTCTGGCTGAAAGCGCGAAAGAGTAAACTACTTCAATCATCTCCA
The DNA here is from genome assembly GCA_049645845.1 of Desulforhopalus sp. Lineage (GTDB taxonomy): Bacteria > Desulfobacterota > Desulfobulbia > Desulfobulbales > Desulfocapsaceae > Desulforhopalus_A. Next base: position 798 of record JBARUR010000342.1, read on the forward strand.
CCTTCCCTGATTCCCTCATCACTCTTAGATACATCATCAATAATGGAAACTTCCACCCGCCTGTTTTTATTTCGTCCTTCGGCAGTATCATTCGAAGCAATAGGTTCCTGATTTCCCATTCCCACAACTTCTATTCGCTTCGCCTCGATTCCCTTTTCCTGCATGAGTTTTTGCACATTCTGTGCTCTCTCTTTGGATATTTTAATGTTTTCCGGAGTATTTGATTTCGCTGAAACAAAGCCCTTCACCAACAGTCTTGTATTAGGATATTGTTCAAGTTTCTCTATAAAATTGAGCAAGGTTCTCAACCCATCAGCTGTCAGGCTTGCAGAACCGGAACGTACATCGAGAATAATTTTCCTCGGTTCAATCGGCAAATCACCGGCAATTTTTTCTTGATCGAGGATCTTCTTCGCGGTAGCCTTTTCTATTTTCACAACACCTTGAGATTCGACCGGAGGCTTTTCTTCGGATTGATCAATTTCATCCGTGAGTGTTAAGTCTGTTATAACTTCTTCCTCCTCAAGGTTTTCCACTTCTTCTTCACCATCAAAGCCGTTGGTATTATCCAGGGATGATGAAATTACTTGGCCCGATTTTTCTTTATTTTTTTCAACATCATCTTTGGAGGTAGAAGCAATCGATGGGGTATCTGCCTCAAATTCGAATTCCACCATTGGAACATCTGGAACATCTGGCACTTTTTCATTTTCTGTATTTTGCACTCTTCCAGCCACGACTCCAGACTTCACACTCTCCTCTGCGATATCAAGATCTTCTGCAATCTCAACAGGACGCTGCAAGTCACTCTCCTGAGAATGCGGTGCTGAGAAAAAGAACGTTACTCCCATAGCAAAAACAATAAGGAGCCCCATTAATCCAGCGAGACGCCCAAATCCAATCCCCTCTTTAAACTCTTTAAATTTCCAAAACTTTTTAAGATTAAGACCGGAACTAAACCACTTGCGCTGGTTGCCGCTTTTCAAAACAGATCTCAAGGATTCAAAACTG
>JBARUR010000343.1:0-2004 GCA_049645845.1 Desulforhopalus sp.
TCGTGTGAGCAGGTCAGTGCACACTCCAATCCGGACCGCCCATCTGCACAGCGATCCACAATAAAACCTGCCTCCTTTAATCCTTTTTCAATAAAAGAGGCTATTTTTACATCGTCTTCTATAAGTAAAATTCGCATAATCCAGTAATATACTAAGCTGGAGTTTGTTGCAGAGAAATCACCGAACAATTTCTGCCCGTCACTCCACCGCTACAACGGGTTGCCCTGCGATAAGAAAAATAATTATCGGAACAACAGGTACAGAGAGCTGTTGTCTCAATATTTTTATCAGATACTCCCGCATTCATGAGCTGAAATCTACTGATCTGCCAGAAATCAAAATAATTATCCCGCACCATGAACTGATGAAACTCCTCCGGAAGTTCCCGGCGATAATTGATAAACTCTGCACAACAAGGACCAAGAGATGGGCTTATTACTGCCTTGAGATCCGCCTGAACAGTTCCATAATTTTCCACCATAATTGTAATCACCTTCTCCAAAATACCTTTCACACTTCCGCGCCAGCCGCAATGTATGGCTGCGATTACCGCTTTTACCTGATCAAAAAGCAATACTGCCTGGCAATCCGCCTGCTGAATCATCAGCCCGATATTTGGAAGATCGGTGACCAGGGCATCGACACCATCGACCTCGGTATTTTCAAGTAAAGCTTCCGTCAAGCAGTATATTTCAGTGCCATGAACCTGCTTAGCGGAAAGTAAAAAAGGTACTCCCAGACTCTCTTTCACTGTCCTGCGGTTTTCCCGCACAGCTTTGTCCTCGTCCCCCACATAAGCACCAACGTTGAGCGATGTAAAGATTCCCGCGCTTACTCCCCCTTGACAATCAAACAGTTCGTATCTGCATTGCGCTCCGTTATGTGCTGCAAAATTTCCCTTAGCTTTATTTTTCATAGATTATTCGGCCTTTATGATAACTAATCCTTATATTGCGGCATATTCGTTTATCCTTCCGATAACCAAGCTTAAGGTAAATCAGTCATTATCAGGGGGCAATAAAAAAAGGTCATATACACCTCCGTGTATATGACCTTTTTTTATTTCAGGATGAATAGTTAAAGATTAAAAATAAGCCTCGAAAGTGAGATAAACTTGATCGGCACTTTCTACAGGATCCTGTCCAAACATATCCAAAGTAACAAGGTCACCTGCATCGCTCAAGTCATACGGTTTGACGTTCCAATCTCCTGAGCCGGAATAGTCATATTCATAATGCTGATATCCCAGTCGCACAAATGTTTTTGCATATTTGGAGATGGTTTCTCCGGTTGGTAGATCCCAGATAGTGTAAATTTCATATACTTGGCCTCTGGTAGCAAGTTTGGATTGGTAGATGTCATCATGTCCCGGAGCCATTGCCAGCCAGTACTTCGAACCGTAGTTAAACTCGGCACCGAATTTCAAACCGGCGTTATCGAGATCATACCGTACACCGAGATATGCTGAGTATCCATTTTCCTTGTCGGTATTAGGAGCTAGACCAGTTGGGCTGAATGGACTGAACGCGTTGAACATACCATCGTCATCAGGCTGGGTCTGGGACCAACCGCCGGCAATAAAGTAATTCAAACCGCCAATCTTATCCTGGTAGACAGCTGAAGTGTGCCAGACATCACCAATATTTTTCCTTGGGCCGAATCCTCTGAATGCGGGATCCAGTTGAGCAAAAGCTCCTTGAGCAAAAGTATCGGTAAACGTATCCTGAAAGTTAGGATAATTGAACAGATCAAAGGCCATAAAGCTTTGGATATAGGCAAAACGGTCACCTTTTTTCATGATATCCCAGCTGAGTCCCGCAAAATCGGTATCTTCAATCTCGCTGCTGGTATCCTGCAAACCAGCTTCAAAGCCACGACCATAACAGAAACGAATCCGACTGTCACCAAGAGCTTCTGCGCCCCAGTTCCAGGCATATCCGACCGAAATCCCATCAAATGGCCAATCCATAAAGGCCATAGGCGTTGCCTGTCGCTCGTCGAGGC